>DGPE01000031.1 GCA_002390305.1 Micrococcales bacterium UBA4448
GGTTAGCTTGAGTGCCCTTGAAAAGGTCTTATCGGAACTATCGGCTTTCAACTTTTCTCCTTGATTTGGTCACTCGTTTGAATGCTGGCGAATAGGTGTGGATTAGCGCAAGAATCATCCAGGCACCGAAGACAATAATGACAATCGCAGGCTCAAGCCAGAAAAATAGCAACATCGAAACGGAAACCAATGTGGTCCAGTGATAGAACACCAGGACTGCTCCTCGGTGGCTGTGACCGAGACCCTGAAGTTGATGATGAAGATGCTCGCTGTCAGCAGCAAAGGGCGACTTACCGCGCCTCAGCCTTCGAACGACTGCGAGAAGCAAATCAAGAAGTGGAAGCAGCAGAATAAATACCGGCAGCACCAGTGGAATCAACGCCGGTAATAGGTCACTGCTGGTAACAGTGGCCGGGTCAATTGATCCGGTCACCGCAATTGCACTTGCAGCCATCATTAGCCCAAGCAACATTGCCCCAGAATCACCCATGAAAATCTTCGCCGGGCTGAAGTTATGAGGTAAAAAGCCTGCGATTGCCCCAAGCACCACCGCCGAAAGCATGCCCGCGGTTGAAAAGTAGTTGGTTGGTGAAGCTTGCTGTGCAAGAAGATAGGTGTAAACAAAAAAGGTCAGAGTTCCGATTCCGACAACTCCGGCGGCAAGGCCATCAAGGCCATCAATAAAGTTCACGGCATTCATCACCAGAACAACTACAAAAACTGTTATCGCCAGTGACACCCCAAAACTGCCCACTGTCAGGCCGCCGATTGGAAGCGAAACTATCTGCACCCCGCCGGAGGCGAGAATCCAGGCGGCAGCCATCTGGCCACCCATTTTCGCGGTCCAGTCAAGCTCAATGAGGTCATCCAGTAAGCCGATGACCATGATCAGGCCGCCAGCTCCAACGATTGCCCAGATAGGTCCCGGGTTTTGAAACACCGACTCGAACCAGCCAAAGCTGCCGGCAGTCACAATTCCTGCAACTATCGATATAAAAAGGGCAATTCCACCAATTCTTGGGGTTGGATTTTTGTGGACATCCCGCTCACGAATTGCCGGGTGTATATCGTATTTTTTTGCGAGAAACCTGACGCCCCAGGTCGCCAAGTAGCTAACCACCGCGGTGATTAGTGCTACCAGCAGATAAGCCCGCACTAGTCGACCTCTAGCTCCACATCACCGATAATGCTGCGAATCCGCTCCAGTGAGATAGCTCCTTTTCTAACAACTCGAATTGCCTCGCCATCGCGCACCTGCGTCAAGTCAAGGATCGTCGACGCTTCACCCTTTGGCGAGCCACCACCGTCAAGGTAAACAGGCACCGAATCACCGAAATAATCAACGGCCTGTTGGGCATTTACTGCTGCCGGTTTTCCAGTTGTATTGGCGCTAGAAACAGCCAAGGGTCCAACATCTTCCAGTAGCGCGAGAGTAATTTTGTGATCTGGCACGCGGAGTGCTACCGTGCCCCTGGTTTCACCTAAATCCCAATCAAGAGACTGTTGGGCCTTTAGCACAAGAGTTAGGGCGCCCGGCCAAAATGCGGCCGCCAACTGATTTGCTACCAAGGGTAAATCAGCAGCCAGGGCTGACAGTGTCTCAACCTTAGGAATAAGCACCGGTGGAGGTGCAGTTTTATCTCTGCCCTTGGTGCTCAAAAGCAATTCGACACCTTTGTGGCTAAAAGCATCGGCGGCAATCCCGTAGACAGTGTCGGTTGGTATCACTACAACTTCATGGCGCTGCAGTGCAACCTTGGCCTGTCTGAATCCAGTCAACAGATCAGTGTCGACTGCGCAATCGTAAACTCGCTGCATGTCTGCCTCCGGTTATCTAATGGCACTCACTGCACGCAGACGCCCTGTTGGGTCTGGGTGCACTTGAACACTGCGCCAGTTATTCTCCAATAGTAATTCACAGATCACATCGGACTGGCCATCTGCATGCTCCAAGACGAATAAGCCGCCCTCCCTTAGCGCTAGCTTCACGCCGGAGGCCAGATCCCTTATAACATCAAGCCCGTCTTCTCCCCCGTAAAGAGCCAAACCTGGATCGTGGTCCCTGACTTCGGGATCGATAGGAACCATGTTGTTAGGAATGTATGGCGGGTTTGAGATAACTAGGTCAAATGTTGGTAGATCTTCGAGTGACTCAAGGAAATCGCCAATAATTAGCGTGATGTTTGCATTTAGGTTGGCGAAGTTCTCAGCGGCAAAGGTTGCCGCTTCCTCTGAGATTTCAATTGCGGTCACGATCGCGTTGGTCTCTGTTGCGATTGCAAGCGCAATAGCGCCGGATCCGGTACCAATATCTAGCGCCGTTGGTTCTGCTGGCAAAAGATTTAGAAAATCGATCGCAATTTGAACGACCTGTTCTGTTTCAGGCCGCGGGATGAATACTCCAGGACCAACCTTCAGCTCCATAGAGCGAAACGGCGCCGTTCCTAGAAGATGCTGGAGTGGGATTCTGGTGCAGCGACGCTCAACCAGGTCACCAAAACCCTCACCAACCAATAGGTCAGGATTCAAAAACATTCTCCCGGCTAGTTCACCCCTGGATATGCCCAAGAAGTAACTGAGCAGAATTTCCGATTCGGCTTTAGCCGATGTAATGCCGGCCGAGGCCAAGCTATCTTGAGCCTCAGCCAGTGCAGTTGAGGCCAACATCAGCTCTCGCCGAGGGCTGCCAACTGAGCTTCTTCATCGGTCTGAATGCAAGATTGCACAACCGGCTCCAAAGCGCCGTCCATAACCTGATCAAGGTTGTAAGACTTATAGCCGGTACGGTGATCGGCGATTCTGTTTTCAGGGAAGTTATAGGTTCGAATACGTTCTGAGCGGTCCATGCTGCGAACCTGAGATTTTCTCGCCGCCGATTGCTCTGCATCTATCTCTTCCTGCTGAGCCGCAAGAATTCGCGCCCGCAGCACTCGCATCGCCGCTTCACGGTTTTGCAATTGAGACTTTTCATTCTGCATTGAAACCACAATGCCTGTGGCTAAGTGGGTAATCCGAACCGCAGAGTCGGTGGTGTTCACTGACTGGCCACCCGGGCCAGATGAGCGAAACACGTCAATCCGGATGTCGTTAGGAGAAATATCTACTTCTTCAGGTTCGTCTACCTCTGGAAAGATCAAAACGCCAACAGCCGAGGTGTGAATTCTTCCTTGAGTCTCTGTGACTGGAACTCGCTGCACTCGGTGAACGCCACCTTCGTATTTCATGTGCGCCCAAACACCCTGTGCTGGGTCAGTGACATTGGCTTTCATGGCAACCTGAACATCTTTGATGCCACCCAGATCGCTTTCAGTTTTGTCTAGAATTTCTGTCTTCCACCCCTTAGAAGTTGCGTAATGCAAGTACATTCGAAGCAGATCCGCTGCAAACAGCGCAGACTCTGCGCCACCTTCACCGGCCTTGATTTCCAAAATTGCATCGCGACCATCGTCAGGATCCCTCGGAATCAAAAGTCGGCGTAGTTTTTCGCTGGCTTCAGCCAGCTGCTGTTCAAGAACTGGGAGTTCAGCTGCAAACGACTCATCTTCTTTTGCCAATTCCTGGGCAGCGGCAAGATCATCAGCGAGGCCAGTGGCTAGTTCATCGGCCAGCATGATCGCGCTCAGAGCTGCATAACGACGATTAATCTTCTTAGCCAAGGCTGGGTTCTGGTGAACCGCCGAGTCACTGAGCTGCTCCTGCAGACTCGCGTGCTCAGACCGAAGACCCGCAAGCGAATCAAGCAACTTAGTCTCCGTCAGCCTCTGAAGGAACTGGCATTGACTTCTCAAGCTTCAGCAAGAATTCAACGTTCGACGCTGTTTCCTTAAGCCTGGTCAAAACCAACTCAAGCGCTTGTTGCTGCTCTAGACCTGCAAGGGCGCGTCGAAGCTTCCAAATGATCTTGGTCTCCTGCGGGCTCATTAGCATCTCTTCGCGCCTGGTACCAGAAGCGTTGATGTCAACAGCTGGGAAGATCCTCTTGTCAGCAAGCTGACGCGAGAGCCTAAGTTCCATGTTTCCAGTTCCCTTGAACTCCTCGAAAATGACCTCGTCCATCTTGGAACCGGTCTCAACAAGTGCTGTCGCAAGGATGGTCAGCGAACCACCAAATTCGATGTTTCTAGCTGCACCAAAGAAACGCTTCGGCGGGTAAAGGGCTGACGAGTCAACACCTCCGGAAAGAATTCGGCCGGAAGCTGGAGCGCTCAGGTTGTAGGCGCGCCCCAAACGAGTAATTGAGTCAAGCAAAATCACCACGTCGTGGCCCATTTCAACCAGACGCTTTGCCCGCTCAATCGCAAGCTCAGCAACCGTGGTGTGGTCTTCGGCTGGACGGTCGAAGGTAGAAGCAATAACTTCACCATTGACTGTTCGCTGCATGTCGGTAACTTCTTCCGGACGCTCATCAACCAACACAACCATCAGGTGAACCTCTGGGTTATTAATGGAGATTGCGTTTGCGATGGCCTGCAATACAAGAGTCTTTCCAGCCTTCGGAGGAGAGACAATCAAGCCTCGCTGTCCCTTACCAATTGGAGCAACTAGATCGATGATTCTTGTTGAAAGCTTCTTGTTGTCAGTCTCAAGCCTCAACCTGGTGTCAGGATAGAGCGGAGTTAGCTTGCCGAATTCGACACGCTCTGCGGCCTCTTCAAGGGTCTGACCATTCAGAGATTCGACCTTGACTAACGCATTAAACTTCTGGCGCTGGTTGCTGTTTTCGCCCTCGCGAGGTTGACGGATCGAACCAACTACCGCATCTCCCTTGCGCATTCCATACTTCTTGACCTGGCCCAAAGAAACATAAACATCGTTGCTTCCAGGCAGGTAGCCAGAGGTTCTCAAGAATGCGTAGTTGTCTAGCACATCCAAGATTCCAGCTACTGGAACTAGAACATCATCTTCTTGGATCTCTGGCTCAGCCTCATCCTGCGGCCCACGGCGTCTGTCGCCACGATCGCGGTAACGGCCACGGCGGTTGCGGTTGCCTCCACGACGGTCGTCATCACGGTCGCGCTGGTTCTCGCGGTCACCACTTCTAGTCTCGCGGTCTTCACGACTTGGGCGATCAGTTTTCTGTTCTGACTTCTGCTCAACATCGCTTGACGCACTGGTGGCCTTAGAAGCTGTATCTGCCTTGTCTGACTTTTCAGCTTTTGCTGCAGCAGGCTTATCAGCGGCATCCTTCTTGTTGCTTGTGGCGACTTCAGCCGAGGAATCTGCAGCAGCTTTAGCGGCAGGCTTCCTGCGTGCAGGTGCCTTCTTTGCTTCGGTCTTTTCGCCGGTTGTCGACTCCGAGCTGTCTGCCTTGGCTGCCTTAGTTGGCGCACTTGCTTCGGATTTTACTTTTGGCTCGGAAGTCTCTGAACTTGTTGCACGTCTTGAACGACGCACTGGCTGATCTTGTTGGATTTCATCCATGTTTATTGTTTACTCATTTCTTTGCGGCGAATTGCCGTTATTTGAAAACTTTGAAAAAAGATACAGTGGCGGGCTTTAGTTGCCTGATCCAGACTGCACCCCAACACTAGCACCTTTAACATCAACTGCAAGCGGTAAAACTTTCCATGCTGGAAAAGCAGCTTCGGTAATTGCAATTGCCGCAACCCTTTTCACGGGGTCATCTTCAAGAACTAAGACCGATGGCCCGGCACCGGATACCACCGCTGGGTGACCATCTTGACGGAGTCTTTCAATCAGGGTAGATGTTTCCGGCATCGCACTGGATCGATAGTTCTGGTGCAACCTGTCCTCGGTCGCAGTGAGCATTAGCTCGGGGCTCTGCGTCAAAGCTGCAACTAGAAGCGCTGACCGTGAGACATTGAAGACCGCATCGGTGTGTGGAACAGATTCCGGCTGCAGGCTTCTTGCAAGCTTTGTTGACATTTGGTGTGGGGGCACCAGAACAAGCGGCGAAACACCCCTGTGCACAGTGAGCTTCTTATGAAAAGGCTTTCCAGCGTCGTCCACCCAAGCAACGGTCAAGCCGCCGAATAGGGCGGGAGCGACATTGTCTGGATGTCCCTCAAGCTCGGTGGCAAATTCAAGCAGTTGTTGCTCAGAGATTTCTACTTCATCCTGGAGCAAACCCGCTGCAAGCATCACACCACCAGCGACCGCGGCTCCAGAGGATCCCATTCCCCTGCCGTGAGGAATGTTGTTCTGGCAGGTGATTTTCAAGCCGGGTACTTTCTTGCCGAGCCTTTCAAAAACAAGTGCAAGTGAGCGGTAAATCAAATTTGTTTCGTCCAGCGGTATTTCGCCGGCGCCCTCGCCGTTGACGATGATTTCAAGGCCCGAGGATGTTTCAGTTGCCTGATACTCATCATAGAAAGACAGTGCCATGCCGAAGGTATCAAAGCCGGGCCCCAGGTTTGCTGAGGTTGCAGGAATCTTTACTTGGACGTTCTTCATTTGTTTCGCTCCAGTGACAGTGTTCCGGCAACAGAATCGACAGTTGCCGAAACTTTCTTTGGCTTAATGGCTTTGCCACGCTCATCTTTTAGAGCCCAGTCGGGGTCTTTCAGTCCGTGACCGGTAACGGTTACCACGATGCTGTTAATTTTTGGGAGGGTGCCCTGCTGTTTGAGTTGGAGCAGTCCTGCTGCTCCAGTGGCACTTGAAGGCTCAACGAAAACCCCACACTCCTGAGATAAGAATCTGTGCATCCAAAGGATTTTATTATCGCTGACGGCATCGAAGCCACCTTCGCTGTCGCGCTTTGCCTCCTGTGCCAAGTCCCAAGATGCCGGGTTACCGATTCGAATTGCGGTAGCAATCGTCTCCGGTTTTGCAACCGGCGAACCTTGAATAAACGGTGCAGAGCCAGCCGCTTGAATACCGTAAAGCTTTGGAAGCTTCTTGATTCTTCCGTCCGCAACTTCTTCACGGTAGCCCAGGTGGTAAGCCGATATATTCCCAGCATTTCCCAGCGGCATCGCGTGTAGGTCAGGTGCGTCACCCAAAACATCCACCACTTCAAAAGCTGCTGTTTTTTGCCCCTGAAGACGGTCTGGGTTTACTGAGTTCACAAGAAATACCGGGTAATTCTCGCTTAGTTCACGAGCAAGCCGAAGGCAGTCATCGAAGTTACCTCGAACCTGAAGGATCTGAGCTTTATGGGCGACAGCCTGAGAAAGCTTGCCCCAAGAAATTTTTCCAGCCGGAACCAAAACAACCGACTGCATCCCTGCCTTTACTGCGTAAGCAGCTGCGGCGGCGGATGTGTTTCCGGTGGAAGCGGCAATAACCGCCTTGGCTCCATGAGCCTTGGCCTTTGAAACTGCGGTCGTCATTCCACGGTCCTTGAACGAACCAGTTGGGTTCATACCTTCGAATTTCAAGTGAACCGATCCGACATCCAGCAGTTTGGCAAGGGCGGGCGCCTCAATTAGCGGGGTACCACCCTCGCCGAGCGTGACAATTGGATCTCCTGTCTTAAAGGGCAGTCTGTCAAAGTACTCGTGTATCACTCCACGCCATGGGTTTGCCATTAGAGACCTTCCACTCGGATTACGGAGTTCACTTGCACCACAGCATCGTTATTTCTCAGTGCTTCAACAACTCGATCCAGGTCTGACTCCAATGCCACATGAGTCATAACCGTCAACAGAGCACCCGAGTGACTGGCCGCAGCGCTTTGCTGGACCGTTTCAACGCTTACTCCGTGAGTCGAGAAAACGGATGCAATCGACGCGAGCACTCCAGTTTCATCTGAAACCTCCAGTGTTATCTGGAACCTGGTGACAGTGTTTTTAACGTCTAGGATTTCCAAGTCCGCATGGGTACTGTCCGCAAGGCCTGGGCCGCCAGCCAAGTGGCGCTTGGCTGCGCTTACCAAATCACCAAGGATTGCCGATGCGGTCTCCGGACCTCCGGCACCGGCCCCATAAAACATCAGCTGACCGGCAGATTCTGCCTCCACGAATACGGCGTTATATGCCCCTCTAACCGAAGCAAGTGGGTGAGCAAGTGGAATCAAAGTTGGATGCACTCTGATAACTAGACCATCCTTGCCTGCCTCGAATGCACGCTCACAAATTGCCAATAGCTTGACCGCGTAGCCTGCGGCCTTGGCGGCATTTATTTGCTGAGCTGTGACGGTAGTAATGCCCTCACGGTGGACTGATTCCACTCGAACCTCGGAGTGGAAGGCAAGCGAGGCAATAATTGCCGCCTTGCTCTGAGCATCAAAGCCCTCGATGTCTGCCGTTGGATCTGCCTCCGCGTAACCGAGCTCAGTGGCAAGAGCCAAGGCGTCTGCAAATTCAGCCCCGGTTGACTCCATGCGATCAAGGATAAAGTTTGTCGTTCCGTTAACAATTCCCATGACGCGATTGATCTTGTCGCCCGCTAAAGACTCTCGCAGGGGTCGAATAATCGGAATTGCACCTGCCACAGCTGCCTCAAAATATAACTGGGCTCCGAGTTGGTCGGCCAGTGCGAATAGCTCTGGTCCATGAGCTGCGATTAGTGCCTTATTGGCGGTGACAACATCAGCTCCAGAATTCAAGGCCAGTGTTATCCAAGCCTTGGCAGGTTCGATCCCACCGATTAGCTCTATAACGATGTCGCTCCCCAGAATCAAGGATTCGGCGTCTTCGGTTAGCAGGTCGGCTGGTATGTCGGAGTCGCGCTTGGCCTTGAGGTTCCGAACGGCGACACCTGAGAGCTCTAGCGTTGCACCGACTCGGTTTGCCAGTTCGTCACTATTCTCAAGCAGCAACCTGGCTACCTGGGAACCGACGGAGCCTGCGCCCAATAGGCCAACTCGAATCGGTCGGTAAGCACTCTGCATCTCTAAGCCTCTCCCGGCTCGAAGCCAGCATCTCGGTTGAGCAAATCTCGCTCAGTTTCTGCTCTAATCAAAACCTTGACAACACCAGCCTTAACCGCAATCACCGCAGGCCGTGGCAAGTAGTTGTAGTTAGAAGATAGCGAAAAGCAGTAGGCACCGGTGGCCGGAACGGCTAGCAAGTCGTTAACTGCCACATCAGCTGGAAGCATCGAATGCCGAACAACTATATCGCCTGATTCACAGTGCTTACCAACCACGCGACTTAGCACCGCCTCGGCATCAGAGGAACGCGAAGCGAGATTAGCGCTGTATTCAGCCTCGTAAAGCGCGGGCCTTACGTTGTCGCTCATTCCGCCATCAACGCTGACGTACTTCCTGGTAGCAGCTGCTCCCTGGTCGGTAATCCTTACTTCCTTGATGGTTCCAACTGAATAGAGAGTTATCCCTGCGGGACCAGCAATCACTCTGCCGGGTTCAAATGCGAGCGCCGGCACCGAAATCCCCAGCCGTTGGCACTTTGCCGCCACCGCGGTGGTAATTCTTCCGGCCAGCTCGCTCAGCTCCATAGGGCGATCAGCAGCGGTGTAGCTAATACCAAATCCACCACCGAGATTCAGTTCCGGAACCTCGCCATTCTCAAGAAGCCTCGCATGAACATCAAGCAGCCTCTCGGCCGCAGCGATGAACCCATCAACTACAAAAATCTGTGAGCCGATGTGGGAATGAAGCCCTAGGAACCGAAGCTGCGAGTGGGACCTGATTTTTGCCACCATGTCCGGCACGTCTGTCAGTGCAATTCCAAATTTCTGGTCCTCTCTTGCGGTAGCAAGATACTCATGGGTGTGTGCGTGAACTCCGGTGTTTACTCGAAGTCGAACGGCTTGGACCTTGTCCTGGGCACTGGCAACTGAGGCGATTCGTTCAATCTCAATCTCAGAGTCGACAACAATTGCCCCCACCCCTGCAGTAATCGCTCGGCCAATTTCCACCAAAGACTTGTTGTTTCCGTGCAGGCCAATCCTGGCACCGTCGATTCCAGCTGCCAAAGCAACTGCCAACTCTCCCCCGGTTGACACGTCAATTGACAACCCGGCTTGATCCACCCAACGAACAACCTCTGTGGTCAATAGCGCCTTCGAAGCGTAATAGGTTTTGGCAGTCGTTCCGATTTTCTGAGCCGCGTCTGAAAATGCCCGGCCCGTGCTCATTAGACGCGCCTCGAAGTCTTCCTGGTCCACCACGTATAGCGGTGACCCGAACTGTCTCACTAGATCTGATGCGACCTGTCCGCCGATGGAGATCTCTCCAAATTCACTGCGCTTAGCAGTTCGAGGCCAAATCCTTGGATCCAGGTGAGAAAGATCTCCAGGAACATCTAACCATTCTGGGATGAGTGGATTTTTCACGTCTACATCCTCTCCGGGGCGCTTACCCCTAGTAAATCAAGCCCGTTCGCCAGAACCTGTGTACAAGCATCGTTCAGCCAAAGCCTGGCCCGGTGCACAGGCTCGAGGTCAGCACCTGAAAGTGGCACAACCCTGCAGTTGTCATAAAAACGGTGGTAGGTGCCAGCTAGCTCTTCCAAATACCTAGCCACCCGATGCGGTTCGCGGAATTCAACCGCAGTCTCAACAACCTTCGGGAACTGCGCCAATTGTGCCAGCAGGTTCTCTTCGCTCGGGTGCGACAAGGTTTCTGCCTGAAAATCTACTCTCTCAATGAAATGAGCTGCCGCATTTTTTGCAACCTGTCTGGTTCTCGCGTGCGCGTACTGGACGTAGAAAACAGGATTGTCATTTGTTTTCTTGCTCAATACCTCAAGGTCAACATCCAAGCTCGAATTTATCGATGACCTGGTTAGTGAATACCTAGCAGCGTCCACACCAACCGCGTCAACAAGATCCTCCATTGTCACAACAGTTCCAGCCCGCTTGGACATTTTGACCGGTACGCCACCGCGAACCAGATTTACCAGCTGACCGATCAAGATTTCCATGTTCAAATTAGGTTCATCACCAAATGCAGCGCAGATAGCTAGCATCCGCTGGACATATCCGTGGTGATCGGCTCCCAGCATGTATAGGCACTGGTCAAAACCGCGCTCCCGCTTGTCCAGGTAATAAGCGATGTCTCCAGCGATGTATGCAGTTGTTCCGTCGGATTTGATAACCACTCGATCGCGGTCGTCACCGAAGGATGTTGAGCGGAGCCAGGTGGCGCCGTCTTGTTCAAACATGTGTCCCTTGGCAGTGAGCTGCGCTATTGCTTTTTCAACTGCGCCTGCCTGATAGAGAGTGTTCTCATGGAAAAAGACATCGAAGTCCACTCCAAAATCATGCAGCGACTGCCGAATCTGAGCGAACATGAGATCCACACCGGCTGCCCTGAACGCTTCTTGAGCGGCCGCATCTTCGAGACCGAGGATGTCCTGCGCAGCTTCCGCGAACACCTGCTGTGCTAGTTCGTCAATGTACTGCCCGGAGTAGCCGTCTTCTGGCGCAGCGGCATTTCGTGCAGAAGCAAGGAGCGATTTTGCAAACCGGTCGATCTGAGCACCGTGGTCATTGAAGTAGTACTCCCGGGTAACCTCGGCACCGGCAAAAGAAAAAATTCTCGCTAGCGAGTCGCCAACTGCTGCCCACCTGGTGCCACCTAGGTGGATTGGACCAGTTGGGTTCGCCGAGACAAATTCAAGGTTTAGCTTGACCCCGTTGAGATTTTGATTGGAACCGAAGGAATCACCTTCCTCGAGAATCGTGTTTATCAAAGACGCCGACGCGGCCGTGGCAATAGTGATGTTTATAAATCCAGGTCCAGCAATTTCAACCTTTGTAATCGATTCAAGAGCCTCTAGGTGTCCGGCAAGCAAGCTCGCAAAATCACGCGGGGTCATTTCAAACTTCTTGGCAAGCTGCATTGCAACGTTGGTGGCCCAGTCTCCGTGATCACGATTCTTAGGTCTCTCAACTACCACGGTTTCAGGAAGCTCCCCACGACCAATCACGCCATCGGCAGCCATCCGGCCAAGTGCGGAGACAATCGCACTCGATAGCTGTTCTGGGGTCATTGGTTTTTCCTAATTCAGGGCAAAATGCTTGCAATTACTGGGGATATAGTGTCCCTAAATCATACCCCCGTTGGGATTTTCACACCTGAGCTGATTACTAACCCAAAATTCAGCTAGTAGGCTATAAAGTCCCCTAGCCCCCATAGCTCAGGGGATAGAGC
>DGPE01000071.1 GCA_002390305.1 Micrococcales bacterium UBA4448
TCGAGCGCAAGCTTTACCCGAACGTGGATTTCTACACCGGAGTTATTTATAAGGCGATGGGGTTCCCACCAAAGATGTTTACCCCGCTATTTGCAGTCGGAAGGCTTCCAGGTTGGATAGCCCACTGGCGCGAGATGATGGAAGACTCAAGCACTCGAATCGGGCGCCCTCAGCAGCTCTACACGGGCCCCTCAGAGCGCTCAATCTAGTTTTTCTGGTAGATAGCCACGCTGGTCTCACCCACGGCTTTATTCGTGATTTGGCCAAGCCATTTTGGAGCAAGCAGCGCAGTTCCTCTGGTCGACCGCTCGATAACAACAATTCCATCTTTTTCAACCTTGAGCTCAAGCTCAGTTAGCAAATTGATCATTAGCTCGTTCGGAAATTCATATGGTGGGTCGATAAAGACAAGGTCAAAGACCTCAGTAGAAGTCTTCAAATACTTGCCAGCATCCATCTTGAGATTCTCGGCTGAGACTTGAATATTTGATTTAGCCAAAGCTGTTAGCACTAACCCGGTGTTTTGCAGCGCGATCTTATGAGCACTCGAATCTTTTTCGACAAGGACTGCACTCTGTGCACCTCGGGAAAGCGCCTCTAAAGCCAGAGCACCGGTGCCAGCAAACAAATCCAAGACCCTAGACCCATTGAGCAGATCTCGCGCTTCTAAAGCTGCAAAGAGGCTTTCTTTCACCCGGTCACTGGTCGGCCTGGTTGAACTCGCGGCTGATTTCAGCCTGATGGAGCCAGCCTGGCCCGAGATGATTCTGCTCACTCAAGTGAGCCTACTTAATCAATAGCCTTGGTTCGGCCAAGATTGAGTTGTGCTTACAGACCTGACCCCTCTTTCCTCCCTATTGGGCGATAAGACAGCGAAGGCGTTTGAAAAGCAGTTGGCAATCACAACTGTTGCTGATTTATTGCAGCACTACCCAAGGAGATATTCCAAGCGCGGTGAGTTGACTGATTTCTCAAGTCTGCCGATTGGTGAAGTGGTAACCGTTGTTGGAAAAGTGATCTCCACCAACCAGCGTCGGATGAAAGGCCGCAAGGGCAGCATCTTCGAGGTGGTGCTGGGAGAAAGTGATTCTAAGCTGACGCTGGCATTTTTCAACCAATCCTGGCGCCAATCCGAGCTGCACGAGGGCGTAACAGGACTGTTTTCAGGGAAAATCGGTTCTTTTTCAAATAACCTGCAGCTCACTCACCCCGACTATGAACTTTTTAATTCCGAGGTCATTGAATCTCAGGCAAAGGCTTGGGCTGAGCTACCGATTCCGATTTATCCGGCCACCGGCACTTTGTCGAGTTGGCGGATACAGAAGGCCATTGAAAAGGTGCTGGAAGCTGGAATCAACATTGAAGAAGTCTTGCCAGAAAAGCTATTGAGCGGTGAAGCACTTTATTGTCTGAAAGAGGCTATTGAGCTGATTCACAGGCCAAAAAAAGACTCTGAATGGCAGTTGGCTCTGAAAACCCTGAAATACCACGAGGCGTTCTTGTTGCAACTGGGCCTTGTTGAGAGACGAAAGGCTGCAAGCAAGCAAAAGGCCTCGGTATATAAATCAGGTCCACTGCTTGAGGGTTTTGATAAGACCTTGCCTTTTGAGCTGACCGACGACCAAAAAACTGCTGGAAGCGAAATCAGCGAGGATTTATCTGCTGGGCACCCAATGAATCGCATGCTTCAGGGTGAGGTTGGTTCTGGAAAGACCGTTGTCGCTCTCAGGGCAGTTTTGAGCGTTGCAGAATCTGGCGGTCAGTCTGCCATGCTGGCCCCGACCGAGGTGCTCGCGTCTCAGCACTACCGTTCGATAGTTCAGGCTCTTGGCCCAAAGTTGACCAAAGAGCTTGGAGTGCAGTTGCTAACCGGCCAACAGCCACTGGCGAAGCGCAAGAAAACAATGCTGGATCTGGCCTCCGGAAACTGCAGGTTGGTAATCGGAACACATGCTCTGATCAGCCAGAATGTGTCGTTTTTTGACCTCGGGCTTGTCATCATCGATGAGCAGCATCGTTTCGGCGTCGGGCAGCGCGAGGCCCTCAAGGCTAAAGCAAAGAACACCCCGCATTCTCTTGTCATGACCGCCACTCCAATACCCAGAACGCTTGCAGTGAGCATCTTTGGAGACCTCGATATCTCCTCGCTGAGAGAGCTCCCGCGCGGCCGTCAGAAAATTGCTACGCATGTTGTTGACATCTCAAAAAGCGATCATGTCGCCAGAATTTGGCAGCGAGTTAGTGAAGAGGTAGCAGCCGGCAGGCAGGTCTTTGTGGTTTGCCCGAGGATCGAAATTGGACAGGTTGAAGAGGATTTTAAGGAGGAGCTCGAGAGTGATCAGGATTTGGAGCCGGCTAATGTCAAAGGAGTCTTCGAGGCACTGCACCAGAACCAGTTTTTGAAAGACCTAAAAATTGATTTGCTGCACGGCAAAATGTCTTCGGATGACAAGGAGCAGGCAATGGCCGACTTTGAATCAGCTAAGACCAACGTTCTAGTTTCAACAACTGTTATTGAGGTCGGTGTAAATGTGCCAAACGCCTCAACGATGGTTGTCCTAGATGCCGATCGCTTTGGATTATCCCAGCTACATCAGCTCCGAGGCCGAGTCGGTCGCGGTGAACACGCCGGGCTTTGCCTTTTGGTGTCCGGGGCAAAGGAGCAAAGCCTGGCATCACAAAGGCTTATTGCTCTGGCGAGCAACTCGGACGGTTTTGAGCTCAGCGAAATAGATCTTGATTTGCGGGGTGAGGGGGATGTTCTTGGCAATACCCAGTCCGGCACCAGGTCGTCTCTGAGGCTGCTAAAGGTGGTCAGGGACGCGAAACTAATTCAAGCGGTTCGCAAGCCAGCCGAGGATCTTGATGCTTCAGGACTGAGCGAAATCTTGTCCAGGGTGCTTGAAGTTCAGGATGCGGCACAGCTTGCCCGCGGCTAACCTAGTGAAGTGAGCAAAATAGCTATCTACCCAGGGTCTTTTGATCCATTGACTCTGGGCCACCTGTCGGTCCTTGGGCGCGCATCAAAAATGTTTGACGAGGTTTGCCTGTTGATTGTGCACAATCCGAATAAGGAACCGAAATTTGACCTAAATGATCGCCTCGAAATGGCCGAACAGGCCATTTCTGAAAAGGGGCTGCAAGCAACCTGCCGGGTCCAGATTATGGACCGGGGGCTGTTAGCAACTGCCGCCAAGCAACTGGGAGCGGTTGCTATTGTGAAGGGCTTTAGAAGCTCTGCGGACATTGACTACGAGCTGCCAATGGCTCAGGTCAACGCGGACTTGAGTGGAATTGAAACTGTTTTTCTGCCAGCTGATGAAGCATTTGGGGAGATTTCGTCTTCGCTGGTCAAAGAGGTATTCTCACTCGGGGGAGACATTTCGAAATACGTCTCAGAAGCGGTTCTAAGAAAAATGCAAGAGGAAAGCAAATGACTCTTTTGGTTGCAGTCCACGACCTGATGAAGCGTCCAGGAATCATGCGGGAATTCCAATTGGACCACAACGTAACCGATGCCATCGGGACCACAATTGTGAAGATTCCAGGGGGCTCCCATTTGCAAATTGCTCTGCGACTGGAATCGGTGCACGAGGGAGTTTTGGCAACCGGGGAAGTTTCCGGTCAGGCCGAATCCGAGTGCTCTAGGTGCTTGGATTCTATGAACCTTGAGGTTGAGGTAGATTTTCAGGAACTTTTCGCCTATTCTCTTACCTCGGATGAAGATCTGATCGTCGATAGCGAACACATCGACTTAGAACAGGTCCTCATTGATTCGATAGTTTTGAATCTTCCTTTTCAGCCCGTGTGTTCAAAGACTTGTCTTGGATTATGCGCGGAGTGTGGAATCAGGTTGGAGCAGACCATCGAACATGGGCACGAAAAGCCGGTTGATCCGCGTTTCAGTGCATTACAAGATTTAGCAACGAAGGAAGATTAAAGATGCCAGTACCAAAACGTCGACAGTCTCGATCTAACACACGCTCACGCCGCTCTCAGTGGAAGGCTGCGCCAATCACGCTGGTCAAGACAGTAGAGAACGGTGAGACCACCTACAGCCTGCCTCACCGCGCGAAGGTCGTCACTGACTCCGTCGGAACTGAGCTTTACATGGAGTACAAGGGCCGCAAGGTCGCTGACGCCTAGAAAATGAATCTTGACGAGCTGAGAAAAACGCTCGGCATCGAGATTGATCCCGAGTTACTAACTCTCGCCCTAACCCATTCCTCCTATGGCTACGAGCATGACACTCAAGATTATGAGCGCTTAGAATTCCTGGGCGATTCGATCCTTGGCTATTTGGTCGCCTCTTACGTATTTGAACAGCACCCCGAATTGCAAGAGGGGGAGCTCACCAAACTTAAAAATGCTGTGGTTTCTGGGAACGCTCTTGCTGCTGCAGCAAATCTTATGGACCTGGGCTCTCACCTTCGAATTGGCAAGGGTGAAGAGCAAACCGATGGCCGCAAGAAGCTAAACATCCTTGCCGATACCTTTGAATCCGTGCTCGGCGCCGCTTATATTTCCGGTGGGATTGTGGCGGCTAAGCACATTGTCGAAAAATATATCTTCCCGATGCTGGATGACCCGGATGCGGTTCGTCAGGCAGCGGACCCGAAGACATCGCTGGTTGAAAAGCTCGCAAATCTTGGAAAACCAGACGTTAGCTACCAGATCTCGGCTCACGGTCCAGAGCACGAACGGGTTTACAGTGCCAACTGCCATTCCGGCGATGAACTGCTCGGTGCTGGAAAGGGTAAAACCAAGAAAAGCGCTGAAACTGAGGCAGCAATTAACGCTCTTCGATTCCTTCAAAATAGCTAATGCCTGAACTTCCCGAGGTTGAGACTGTGAGAGCTGGTCTCGCGGCCGAATTAGTGGGTGCCAGGGTGTTGAGGGTAGAAATAGCTGACCCCAGGTCATTAAAGAGACACCTTTTAGGACCCCGGCACTTTGTCGATGAGCTGGTCGGGCAACAATTTCAAGCGATTGTTCGGCGAGGAAAATTCTTGTGGCTGCCGCTTTCTGATTCCAGGGCGATGGTCGGCCACCTTGGCATGAGTGGCCAACTGCTGTTGCGAACATCGGATCACCCAGAGGACCGACAGACCCGTGTGGTCATTCATGTTAAAACCGTTGACGCACGCAACGTGGAGATTCGTTTTGTCGACCAGAGAATCTTTGGGTCATTGGCGATTGAGGACTTGGTTGAGACGATAGATGCTAAGCCTGGTGGGTATTCACCGGAGTCACCGGCAACCAATTTGATTCCGGTGGTAGTTGCGCACATCTCAAGAGACCTGCTCGACCCCCATTTTGACGCCAGAGAAGTGGCCAAAAAGATGATCAAGCGCGCATCCGGGATCAAGCGTGTGCTGTTGGATCAGAACCTACTTAGCGGCATCGGAAACATCTATGCCGATGAAAGTTTATGGCTGGCAAAACTCCATTACGATCAGCCGGCCAACACAATAAAAATGTCGAAATTACTCGAGTTGATTGATGTATCTAAAGAGGTGCTTGAAAAAGCTGTGCTTCAAGGTGGAACCTCATTTGATGAGCAATACAAGAACGTCAACGGGGACAGCGGTTATTTCTCTCAGTCGCTAAATGCCTATGGCCAGGCCGGCAATGCTTGTCCAAGATGCGGCGGGCAGATTGTTAGAACAGCGTGGGCAAATCGTGGGAGTCACTTCTGCCCAAGATGTCAGAAGCTAAAGTCCTAGGGTTGCCGAGCCCGATTTGCCCATTGATCCTTTGATAACCGCGGCCATGCTGTGATTGCAAATGCAATTAGAGGCGCACCAAAAGACCAAATCAGTCCGTTTTGATTAGACGGGAGCATTTTGTCCTCCCAAAAATCTTGGCCGATAACAAAGAGCATGACTGCCAATAGCAGGGCAAAAAACAGCCCATCAGTTCGGGAATCCGATGAGATGCGGATTTCCATGGCTACCAGCATCGTTAGCAACAATGCAAGGCTCGCCCCAACTGGTAATTGATCGCCGAGCGTGCTCTGATGCAAAATTGTTCCAAAGATCAGCACGAATGTAGCCCTTCCGGCAACCATCAGGGCGCCGAAAAGTCGATTCGCTTTTTTCTTCACATCTCGAGCCTAGAGTCAATCAGCTAGAGAAATAATCGTTTTGCGCCAATGGGCAAACCACCGGGGTTAGCTCTGCAATAAATCGCTAAACTTCTGGCTCGGCTAGTCTGTATTGGAACCGGAAAGGGGTGATTGAGCTTGCATCTAAAAAGCATCACCCTGAAGGGCTTTAAATCTTTTGCCCAATCAACCACTCTCGCCCTAGAGCCGGGGATAACTTGCGTTGTGGGACCAAACGGATCCGGTAAATCAAACGTGGTCGATGCACTGGCCTGGGTCATGGGAGAGCAGGGAGCCAAGACGCTTCGCGGCGGCAAGATGGAAGATGTCATCTTTGCTGGAACCTCGACCAAGGCACCACTGGGGCGAGCAGAGGTATCGCTGACAATTGACAACTCCGATGGTGTTCTCCCGATTGAATTTGCCGAAGTAACGATCTCCAGAGTGCTGTTTCGAAATGGTGCGTCGGAATATTCCATAAACCAAGAGCCCTGCCGATTACTTGACGTTCAAGAGCTTCTCAGCGACACCGGACTCGGCAGAGAAATGCACGTCATCGTTGGCCAAGGACAGCTTGACACCGTATTAAAAGCCAGCCCAGCTGAGCGCCGTGCATTTATCGAGGAGGCTGCTGGAATTCTGAAATACCGCAGGCGCAAGGAGAAAACCGAACGCAAGCTCGAAGCCATGCAGGCCAACCTGACCAGGCTGCAAGATCTGATTGCGGAAATTAGGCGCAATCTCAAACCCCTTGGCAGACAAGCGGAAGTTGCTAGAAGTGCCCAGGAGATTGCCGCGGTGGCAAGAGATGCCAAGTCAAAGTTGCTTTCGGTCCAGGTCCGCAATTGCCAGGAGAGGCTAGAGAGCGCGTCGAAGTCAGAAAATGAACGCAAGGCCGAGTCTTCTTATGCCCAGCAGCAACTAGCCACTGCCCGAGCAGCAATTCAAGAGATTGAAACAGAGCTCTCCGGTGGTGCAATGGATCAAGCTAGGTCGAGGCTTTATTCAATTGAGGCCATTGAGCAAAAGCTTCGGAATTTACAGAATCTTGCCGAGCAGCGCATCAGCCTAATAGGTTCGGCAAATACTGGGCCCGAAGAAACTGAAATTTCCGAACTTCAAATCGCTCTAGCAAGTGCTGAATCGGCAAGCACAAACATGGATACCGAGATTTCGCAAAGTGGCACTGTTCTTGAAGAGCTGGAGCTAATCCGCCTCCAGGCGGCCGAAGAGCTAAACGCCTTCGATGCAAACCTCATCCGCCAGCGGAGCGCCCAAGAGGATCAGGCAAAATCAAGGTCTCAGGCTGAGGGCTTGGTATTTGTTCAGCAATCCAGAATCGAAGCCATCACTCAGCAGAAGCTGAAGCTCGAGCAGAGCATTGCTGCTGCTCGTGAGCGAATTGGCGAGTTGGAGGCTCAACAGCGTTCGGCTGGATCTCTGGGGATTTCAACCTCAGACGATAAATTGCGGGTTGCTTATGAAAAGGCGCAGCAAGCAGAAACTGAGGCGCGCAAGCTGGTAGACGTGGCTCGTCAAAAACTGCACGCCGCCGAACGCGAAAGAGATGGCCTGGCCGCAAGACACTCTGCCCTTGGACTAACCCTTGAGCAAACAGATGGCGGCAGCGAGGTCTTGAAATCCAAACTTCAAGGAATCAAGGGCTTACTAGCCAAAAGCGTAAGCATCGATGCCGGGTTCGAAAAGGCAATTGCGGTTGCCCTGGGTGCTTTGTCCGATGCGATTGTGGTTGACTCAAAGGCTCAGGCAGTCGCTGCAATTCGCTACCTAAAAAACGAAGACATGGGCCGGGCTGAATTCATAGTCGACTCGGATGCGGCATTGAAGGGCAGTTTCTCATCTCGCGCCGGTCTGGTAAATGCCAGCACCGTTGTCACTGCTCCAAAATCAGTGTTGTCAATACTTGAGCATTTCTACCTCGCAGAGAATCTGGATGATGCGCTAGTTGCGTTGGATAAAGACGGCTCCCTAACGGTTATCACTAAGGACGGCGACCTTGTTTCTGAGTATTCCGCAAGAGGCGGTGGGACCAAGCAGCCATCAAAGCTTGAGCTCAGCGCGGAGAGAGACAGGGCAGGCGCCGAATTAACGGTCTTTGATACTCAGCGAGTGGACCTCTCTTCGGAACTAGAACAAGCAGTCGAAGTCAGTGAAAAGGCCAGCCGCCTGGTCAAGCAATCCCTGGCCGAACTCCAGGAGCACGATGCCCTTTTGGCCGCCAGTGCAGAGCGGGCAGGTCGCATGATTGCTCAGGGGGATGCTGCGAATGAAGAAATCTCAAGGTTTGAATTGGAAATTGCTTTGCTTTCTGAGCAGGGAGTCGCTGCAGAAGAATTGCTGAAATCTTTGACTCAAGCTTTGAATGATCTACCAAAGCCCCAAACCGTTGAGGTCTCTCAGGAAGTCAGAGCAAATCTGGCATTGGAGTTGGATGCTGCTAGACAAAACGAACTGGAAGCTCGCATCCAATCAGGTGCACTGTCTGAAAGAAAAAGCGCGGCCGACCGAGAATTAGCCGTCCTAAAGGGACGCCTTGCTGAATCGGAGGCTGCAGCCAAGGCAGCTAGCGAGGCGAGCATTGCCAGAAGGCGTCAGGTTTCAAGTGCTGAAGCACTTGTTTTAGAGCTACCACCGGTTCTGGAATACACTGCAACCCTTGCAGCAACCCTCCGACTGAGACTTCTTGATCTAGAGGCAAAACAGTCTCAGCGAACCGAGCGACTGCAGCTGGTCAGGCTCCAAGCCTCCGAGCTGGAAACCAAGTTGGCGACTCTCAACTCGTCCGTGCATGAGGTTGAGCTTCAGAATCATGAACTACGGCTCACCTTGCAGAACCTCAGTGAAAGAGTTACCACAGAGCTGTCCATGAGCCTGAGTGAACTCACCTTGGAATACCCGGAGGTTTCTGAACCAGTTGAGGATCTTCAAAAGAGCCTTAGGCAGGCCGAGTCAAAACTTTCACAGCTCGGCGCTTTTAATCCTCTCGCGCTGGAGGAGTTCTCGGCCTTAGAGGAGCGGCATAAATATTTATCGGATCAACTAACTGACCTCACCAAGGCCAGGGCTGACCTGACAGGAATCATTGGTGATCTGGATGGAAAAATGCAGCACATTTTCCTTGCAGCTTTCGAAGACACTGCCAAAGAATTTGAAAAGATTTTTCCAGTTTTGTTTCCCGGCGGAACTGGTTCACTGAGCCTTACCGAACCAGAGAATCTTTTAGAGACCGGCTTGGAGGTTTCAGTTAGGCCGGCAGGCAAGCGCATCGAAAGGATGTCACTGCTTTCTGGAGGCGAAAGGTCTTTGGCTGCGGTGGCGCTGCTGATTGCAATCTTTAAGGCCAGACCGAGTCCTTTTTATGTGCTCGATGAAGTTGAAGCTGCGCTCGACGACTCAAACCTTGGCAGGTTGTTGGAGGTCATCAAATCCTTGCGGCAGAGTTCACAACTGATCGTGATTACACATCAAAAACGAACCATGGAGATTGCTGATGCGCTCTACGGAGTCTCTATGCGTCAAGACGGCATCACTCAGGTCGTCGGGCAACGATTAGAGGTGGGGTCAGCTGATGTTTAAGTTTCTCAAGCGTCTCAGGGGCGAAAAAGACCTTTCAGTTGAAAGTGAGCCTCAAGAAAAGCTCGCAGTCAAAGAGGCAGCTGGCAATGTCACTGCCAGTGAACTGCCTGGAATAGATTCCGCCTCGATACACGAGGAAAAAACCCAAGAGGCAGAACAGCCAAGCCAGGCATTAGCCGCTGCAGCACTGGTGACAGCTCAAGCGCCCTCAGGGCTTGAAGCAGTGGAGTTACCAAGCCGTTCTCTGGGGAAAGGCGTCAGGTCGCTGTTTGGTGATGCTGTGGACATGGATGAGCTTGAAGATATCTTGATTCTTGCCGACTTTGGAGTGGAAACCGCAGAAGAAATAGCTGCACAGGTCAAGAAAGAAGCCGGCAAGCAAGGCGCCACAACTGACGCTGAACTAAGGCTTTTACTGAAAGACCTTTTGACCGAGCGATTGATAAGAAAAGACTCATCGCTAAATCTTGAGGACGGCAAGTTGCCATACGTTTTCTTAGTGGTCGGCGTCAACGGTGCCGGCAAAACTACAACCATTGGAAAACTTGCCAGGTGGCTAAAAGACGGCCAGTGGGAGGTGGTGCTGGGAGCAGCTGACACTTACCGAGCAGCGGCGGTTGATCAGCTCGCGACGTGGGCAGAGCGCGCGGAATCTCCAATCGTCAGACCTGCAAAAGAAGGTGCCGATCCAGCTGCAGTTGCCTACCAAACCGTTGAAATGGCAATCAATACAGCTGCTGACATTGCAATCATTGACACCGCTGGAAGATTGCAAAACAAAAAAGACCTTATGGACGAGCTTGGCAAGATTCGCAGAGCAGTGGAAAAGCAGGCCAAAATTTCCGAAGTCTTGCTCGTGATTGATGCAACCAATGGACAAAATGCTATGAGTCAAGCCAAGGCGTTTACCGAGGTAGCGGATGTGACTGGAATCGTAATGACCAAACTGGATGGAACTGCAAAGGGTGGAATTCTCTACGCACTGCAAAAAGAACTCAATTTGCCAATTAAGCTCGTTGGTGTAGGTGAGCAAATTAATGACTTTGCTTTTTTCTCTCCCGAGGAATTTGCCAAGGGTCTAGTAGCTAAGAAATAGGAGTTTCGTTGTTCGGCAATCTCTCTGATCGGTTATCCGACACATTCAAGAACCTCAGGGGCAAAGGCCGCCTTTCGGCAAGCGATATTGACGCAACACTTCGGGACATTAGACGGGCGCTTCTAGAGGCTGACGTGGCGCTAGAGGTTGTCAAGAATTTCATTGG
>DGPE01000049.1 GCA_002390305.1 Micrococcales bacterium UBA4448
GACCCCTTCCTTACCATGGAAGTGCTCTACCACTGAGCTATCGGGGCGAAGCCATAAGGCAACCGAAGAAGATTAGCACTAGCGAACAGCGCTAGGCAAACGCCAAATCTGTAAATCCAACTCCGCGGCGTCATAGCGAATCTTTCCGCCGACCACACGGAGGTCTCCATTGCCAAATAGATTCTCAGCGCCCTCCGCGCCGCCGAGTGCATCTCTCGAGAATTCGAGCTTTCGATCGCGACCTCTAGATGCAATCACAAGTATTGATTCAGTCTTGGACTCCCGAACAAAAGCCATGGCCTCACCGGAGGTATAAAGCCACCGCATTGAGCCTTCAGCAAGAGCTCGGTGATGCTTACGAATCTGCGAGAGCCTGGCATAGGTTTCCAGCATCGAAGTGTCGCTCTCGCGTTCACCATTCCAAGGGATAGGAGTCCTTGACTCCTCCCCATTTGAACCTTCTAAACCAAATTCATCACCGGCAAAAATCATAGGGATCCCAGGAAAGGTGAACTGCATCCCAGCGGCAACTCTTTGCGAGCCCGGAATCGTGAAAGACCTGAAACGACCGGTGTCGTGAGTGTCCAAGGCGTTCAAATTGTGCTGGCGCAAATGCCATGGAAAGGTACCGGCGAATGAGTTATGAAGCAGTCGAAGTTGCTCGGCGGTGATGCCTTTTCGCCCGACTCCAATCTGCCCCTCTTCACGTTCGTCCTTTGGATTC
This sequence comes from Micrococcales bacterium UBA4448, assembly GCA_002390305.1. Classification (GTDB taxonomy): domain Bacteria; phylum Actinomycetota; class Actinomycetes; order Actinomycetales; family Microbacteriaceae; genus Aquiluna. The sequence goes on from DGPE01000049.1 coordinate 725, forward strand.
CAAAGCCAGCGCCAAGTTGGCCTGGTGAAGTTGGCATAGGTCATCGTGGACTGATAATTGTCACCTTGAACATGGTTGGCGGCATCTGAAGTGAATTCACCAATCAGAAATGCCTCGCTGTTGATATCACTCATTGTGTTGCGAATGGTGTTGGCAACCTCGCGGTTAGTGTCTTCGTCCCTTATTTTGCCGGTCATGTTCGCTACGTCGATTCGCCAGCCATCGAGCCCGAACGGAGCCTTGAGCCACTTAGCAACCACCGAAGACTTGCCCTCAATAAAACGCTTTCTAAGCTCAGCGGATTTCCAGTTGAACTTGGGCAGCGTTTCCACGCCCCACCAAGAGTCGTATTTGGTGTTTTTTTCAGTGAAGTAATAGAAATCAGATTCCGGTGCAGCTGGCTTTTTGAATGCTGCAAGAAACCACTCGTGAGTGTTTCCCGAATGATTAGCCGTCAAGTCCCCCATAACTTTGAAGCCCATGGCATGGGCCTTCTTTATAAGGCTGGACAGGGCTGCATTTCCACCTAATAGCGGGTCAACTTCGTCAAAACTCGATGCGTCATAGCGGTGATTTGAACCCGCTGGGAAAAATGGTGTCAAATACAAAATGGTGGCGCCGACCTTTTTCAGATGATCCATGTGCTCCTCGATGCCCTTCAGGTCTCCGCCGAAGAACTGTTCTGCAACACCGGCACCTGTGCCTTTGACCTTGGAATCCCATGACTTGGGTTCCGCCCATGCTGGCAGCGGGCGCTTATCTGCCTCGCTGGAGCGAGCAAAGCGGTCTGGGAACACTTGGTAAAGCACCGCACCGGTCGCCCACTTGGGAACAGTGTTGTAAGTGTTTATCTTGAAATCATCGCGGTCCGGCTGGTCAAGTTCATGAAAGCCAACGCCGTTCAGCCAGAAGCTGCCCTGACCAAAGGTCTCTATAAAGAACCGGTAGTTGATCTCTGGGTTCCACATCGTGATTGTGCCCTCGTACCAGTCCCAGCCGTGCCGGTGAATTAGTGGCTTTAGCGGAGGAGTGACCAAGCCCTCGCCCGAGTCACTTTGCCGAATTAGCACCTGGCGAATTTTTCCAAGGGAACTGTGAATTCGAACTCGTATTTTTACTTTTTCAGAAAGTTCTGGTCGTTGATTGGCGATATAAAGCGAAGAGCCGTCATGATGCGGTTGCAATTCAATCTCGACCATGCCTATAAAACTACTAGCTGTTCAAAAACCACTTGGGAACACCGCAGCCTTTTAGCAATTACTACTCAAAATCGGCAAACTTAAGAAACCAGCCCGGGGTAGGGCAACTATCCAATGGCGGCTTGAATCTGCCTCACCATTTTTGCCCAGATAGCCTCCGGATCCTCAGCCCCACCGATAATCTCCACCTGAGCTTGAGCCCAGGGATACCAAACCGCATCCATTTCGGCGTTTGACGGTGTTGGTAATCCGTCTAAGCCTGCAGTTCCAAACTCGAAAGGGATCTTGTAATCCGAAATCATTTCAAGGGCGGCAAGGTTTGATGGCGGAAAGCCTGTGGAATTGAAGATTGACACCTGACCTGGTGCTCCACCCAAGTAGTCCACTACAAACTCGGTGGCAGCATCTGCGCTTTGAGAATTTGACGAAACCATGGCTCCTATCACCTCAAGAAAGACAGCTGCCGGCTGGAGATCAACCGACGGAACGGGGTAGACCTCCCATCCATCTTGACCAAAATTCTCTTCGAACCACAACCTGTGCCAAGGACCAGTCAACCAGCATGACTTGTCACCTGATAACAGTTGCTTCTTTGCGGTTTCAGTGTTGCTGGCAAGGTCGAACAACTCGGCATTAGCTCCAAGCCAAGAGGCAAATGCCAGGTTTTCAGGACTAGACATCGCAAGCTGTGGGGTGTCGGAACTGTTCTGACCCGCTTGAAAAACGCGAGCGCCGAAAGAGCTCTGGATGGGAAATAAATGATATGGGTCACCTGCTCCATCGTTCATGACCACCGCTAGCCCCGCCTCCACAACCTCATCGAAGCTAGTTGGAGAATTGGGCATAGCCTCAGCCACGCATGACAGGGCAATATTTTCGTGTGACAGCGGTATTCCGTATTGAACACCATTCAAGTTGAAGGCAGCGACTGCACCTGTCAGATAGCGATCGGGTTTTGGGTCGCCGCCCAAAGCCTGGATGAAACCCCCTGATAGAAGATCGGGCTGGAGAGCATGGGGTGCAATTATCACGTCAACGACATCGGTTGAGCGCGCCAGCTGCACATCGGCGAGCAGGTCTTCGGTTATTCGAAATTGAACTGCGACACCAGTATCAGCCTCATATTGCTCGGCGATACTGGCCACTCCCGCAGCGGTCCTCTCATCAAGCAAAACCGTGATTGTGGAGGTGATTCCCTCCATGGCTGCTTTTGGTTCACTCGAGATTTCTGCTGGTACCTCGGAGGTGCAGCCCGAAGCACCTGCAATCAGAAGTGCGATCAGCCCAAGTTTTAGAGGAAGCGGAACATGCATATTTTGATTCTATCCAAGCCAGAGATTGCAGAAAGTGTCTCTCCACACCCCAGCCCGGAGCTTGCAATTCTTCACTAAAATCATGCGCGGAGCCTGATAACGCTTACATTCAACACAGATAGCGGAAATTCTTTTTTTGCCCCTTATTCGCCCGCAATGCCTGTAATCGCTTACATAAGCCGCTCAAGCTGCCCTTTTCAACCAAAATCCATTGCCCAGCGAAGTGGCGAGTGACCCCCTTTTCCCTTTAGGCTTTGGGAATGCACGCATCTTTCCCAGAAAACAAAGCTGGCTACGAGTGGTGGCGCTCAGCCGTTATTTACCAGATATACCCTCGTTCCTTCGCGGACGGTAACGGTGATGGAATCGGTGACATTCCGGGAATCACTTCGAGGCTGGCTAGCCTCGCCGACTTGGGCATCGATGCAATCTGGTCTTCCCCGCTCACAAAGTCGCCTCAAAAAGATGCTGGCTACGACGTCTCTGACTACCGCGACATCGATCCGCTTTTTGGAACTCTCGAGGATTTCGATGACCTGGTGGCCAAGTCTGCAGCTAAAAACATTCGAATCATCATGGATCTGGTTCCAAACCATTCATCTTCAATGCACCCCTGGTTCTTAGCAGCCCTTGCCGCAGCTCCGGGTTCAAAAGAACGCGATCGCTACATGTTCCGTGATGGCAAAGGTCAAAACGGTGAGATTCCACCAAACAACTGGGAGTCTGTTTTTGGCGGGGCGGCATGGACCCGGATAACCGAGCCAAGTGGTGAGCCGGGCCAGTGGTACCTGCACATTTTTGATTCATCCCAACCTGACTTCAACTGGGAAAACCAAGAAGTGCGCTCGGAATTCGAGGATGTGCTGCGCTTCTGGCTGGACCGCGGTGTTGCCGGCTTCCGCATCGATGTTGCTCACGGGCTAGTAAAGGCCGATGGGCTTCCAGACATAGATTCCAATGATTCGACCATGGGAGGGCCTGGAGCTTCGGACCCAGACCAGCCAAAGGATCGCGAGGCACCTCACCCGTTTTGGGGTCAAGAGGGTGTCCACGAGATAAACCGCCAGTGGCGCAAGGTGCTGGATGAATACCAAGATCGTGCGATGTGTGCTGAGGCATGGGTCATGCCGCTTTCCAGAATGGCCGAGTGGGTTCGCAAAGACGAGTACCACCAGACGTTCAATTTTGCCTACCTGGAGACGCCATGGAAGAAAGACTCTCAGTTCAAGGTAATCAACGAATCCATCAATCAGTTCTCGGCAGTTGGAGCACCTGCGACCTGGGTTCTTTCAAACCATGATGTTATTCGCCACGGCACAAGACTTTCCTATGACAAGGTGCCAAAGCAGGGCGATGGCATCGGGCCTGACTATCAGCAGCCAAATGAGGCTTTAGGTCTAATGCGTGGTCGGGCTGCAAGTGCATTCATGCTCGGTCTTCCTGGCGGGGCATATATTTATCAGGGCGAAGAACTAGGACTCCCCGAGCACACAACCCTCGATGGCAAGTTCCGCGAGGATCCAACATTTTTTAGAACCAACGGCGAGCGCGTTGGCCGAGACGGCTGCCGCGTCCCAATTCCTTGGGAGGCAAATAAGCCCGGATATGGCTTCAGCACCGATGGTAAGTCCTGGTTGCCTCAGCCCAACAACTTCAAGGCCTACGCCAGAGACATTCAAACCGGTAACCCTGGAACCACCCTTGAGCTCTATAAGTCACTGCTGGCAATCCGAAAGAGTCATGAGCTTGGCCATGGCACGCTTGCCTGGAAAAACGAGCTGATCGCCGAAACTGGCCTCTGCTACCAAAACGGTGACGTCATGGTTATTGCAAACTTTGAGGGCGCTGGGTTAGATATTCCAGCCGGTGAAATTCTTGCCACAACTCAGGTCGGCTTGACCGACGGTGACCAGCTAGAGGCTGACCAGGTGGTCTGGATAAAAATCTAAATGCCCCTTCACGAAGCTGTTACAGGATCTGAGTGGTGGCGATCTGGTGTCATCTACCAGGTTTACCCTCGCTCATTTTCAGATTCAAATGCGGACGGAATGGGCGACCTACCGGGAATAACCTCCGAGCTCGGTCAACTGCAAGAACTGGGCGTTGATGCAGTTTGGCTGAGTCCGTTTTACCCGTCTCCTCAAAAAGATGCCGGCTATGACGTATCTGACTATAAAGACGTAGCCCCGCCATTGGGCACATTAACCGACTTCGACGAGATGCTCGAGAAAGCGCACAAGCTGGGCCTTCGAGTAATGATTGACCTTGTCCCAAACCACAGCTCTGACCAACACGAGTGGTTTCAAGAGGCACTGCGTGCAAAGCCAGGAAGTTCCGCGAGAAAGTTTTATCATTTTCAAGATGGCAAGGGTGAACAAGGTGAGCTGCCACCAAATAACTGGCTAAGCATGTTCGGAGGTCCAGCCTGGACCAGAATTCCAGATGGCCAGTGGTACCTGCACCTTTTTGATTCTTCCCAGCCAGATCTAAATTGGGAGAACCCGAAAGTCCGAGAAGCCTTTGAAGGAATTCTCAAGTTCTGGCTCGACAGAGGAGTCGATGGCTTCAGAGTGGATCAACCTCACGCCATGGGCAAGCAGGCTGGCCTGCCAGATCACCCCTACGTTGAAACAGCTGGAGCTGGCTTCATTGAGGGTGAGCCTGATCCACCAATGTGGTTCCAGGACTCGGTTCATGAGATCTTTAGATCCTGGCGAAAAATCCTGGAGAGCTATCCGGGAGAGCGCGCAATGTGTGGTGAGGCTTACGTGCTTCCCCTCACCAAAATGGCCAAGTGGGTAAGGCCAGACGAGTTTCACCAAACATTCAATTTCCGCTTTCTTGATGCACCCTGGGAAAAACAGGCGCTTGTTTCCGCAATCGATGAGTCGTTTCAGGCCTTCGACGAGGTAAAAGCGCCGAGCACCTGGGTGCTCAATAATCACGACACCATCAGACACGTATCGAGATTCGGCGGCGACTACGGCAGAACTACGGCCTCAGACGGAATTGGGCCGGACAATCCCCAACCTGATAATGAACTGGGCCTAATCAAGGCAAAAGCGGCAACTTTATTCATGCTGGGCCTGCCAGGGGCCAGTTACCTATACCAGGGTGAAGAACTCGGCCTGCCAGAACACACCACCATCGAACCTAAGTATCGGCAAGACCCGACATTTTTTAGAACCAACGGACAGCGGGTCGGACGAGATGGAGCGCGCGTGCCGCTTCCATGGGTAAAGGGTGATTCAACAAGTGGTTTTTCTAAGGCAACCGCTGGCTGGCTGCCGCAGCCCGCTAGCTATGCAGCTCTCAGCCGCGATCAACAGGAAAGCGAAGGCTCTACTCTTTCGCTATATAAACAGGCTCTGGCAATTCGAAAGCAACTGTCTCTTGGTGAGGGCTCCTTTGATTGGATCAGCAAAACAGATCTGCTTGGCTACCAAAATGGGAGCACCCTTGTGATTCACAACTTTGGCACCAGCTCAGTAGAACTCCCAGCCGGAGAAGTGCTTTTGAGCTCGGCACCTTTGGAAGCCGCAAAGCTGCCAGCTAACGCAAGCTGCTGGGTAAAGATCTAGTCAGCGAACTCTTTTCGAGGCCACCAGAACTTCTTGCCGGTCATAAAGGCAAGTGATGGCACAATCACAGTTCTGACCAACAGCGTGTCAAGCAGCACACCGAGACAAACGATTGTTCCAACTTGAGCCAGTGCAATCAGTGGGAGCACTCCCAGCACAGCAAAAACTGCAGCCAGCAAAATACCAGCGGAGGTTATTACGCCTCCGGTTGCACCGAGCGCCCTGCGCATTCCTTCACGCGTCCCATGCTTCCTGGCCTCTTCTTGAGCCCGAGTGACCAAGAAAATGCTGTAGTCGACGCCGAGTGCCACTAGGAACAAGAATGCCAAAATGAACACCGAAATATCCAAGGCCGGGAAGCCGAAGACGTTCTGAAAAATGAACCAGCTCGCACCGAGTGCAGAGAAGAACGAACCTACGACCGCCAGCAGCAGCAAAATCGGGGTGAGTAGCGACCGAAGCAACAGAATCAGGATCAGGAATACCGAAATCAGAATTAACGGAACCAGCAGCGCTTGGTCTCTAGCGGTGGCATCTTGGACATCTAGGTTTGTGGCATCTTGACCACCGACCAGCGCAATCGTTCCCTCCGGAAGCTGATCAAGAGCCAGCCTCAGTGATCGGACAATCTCAATAGCCTCTTCAGATTCAGGGTTTGCACCAAGAATCACATCTACCTGAGTTATCTCGCCGTTAGTGGCACCGGTTCGAACTTCATCAACACCCTGGATAGATTCGGCTATGGACACAGCGCCATCGACCTGGTTAGTTGAGATGATCATTTGAGTTGGGGTTGCACTCCCGGCGGAGAAGCTCCTTGCAAGTGCTTCTTGCCCAATTACAGCCTCTGGTTTCTCAATAAAGATTTCAGTGGCGCTCAACCCAGTCTTCAAGCCAATGCCACCGGTCGCCAGCACACCTAGAACCGCAACTCCCGCTGCCGCGACAATGGCTGGTCGTTTTGAAACAAGTTTGCCCAATTTAGCCCAAAGCGATTTCTCGTTGCGGTTGAATCCTCCGAGCTTTGGAACCAGCGGCCAGAAGATTCCCCTAGGGAAAATAACCAGGGCCGCTGGCAAGATAAACAGCCCGGCAATCATCGCCACCACTATGCCCACAGCCGAAACTAGCCCGAGGACCTGCCGCCCCTCGATTTCTGCCAGCAGCAGCAGTACAAGTGCGACAGCGACAGTTGAGCCAGAGGCCAGAATTGCTGGACCCGCTCCTCTGAGCGCGACCCGCATCGCCTCTCGCCTATCGGCTAAACCCAGAAGTTCTTCGCGGTACCGGGCAATTAGCAACAGCGCATAGTTAGTGCCGGCTCCAAAGACCAGCACCGACAAGATGCCAGTAACGGATGCGTCCGGAGTAAAGCCCAGTGCCTCGGCCACTCTCCCGGCCAAGATGCCTGCCATGCCATCTGCCACACCAACAACAATCAGTGGAATTAGCCAGAGAACAGGTGAGCGGTAGGTAATGAGAAGCAGCAATGCAACAACCGAAGCGGTTACCGCCAACAGACTGAAGTTTGCCCCGTCAAAAATCGATCCAACATCCTTTATGAAAGCTTCGGGTCCGGTGACAAAAACCTGCATGTTTTGAGGCATTCCGATTGGTGCCACCTCTCGCATGGAATCAACGCGCAGGGTTGTCTCTTCAAAATTATCCGTAATTGCCAGTGGCACAGAGACCAAGGCAGTTGTGCCGTCCTCAGAGATAACCGCCGGTGGCACAAATTTTGAGCCTTGAACTTCTAGGTTTGTAAATTCCACAAATTTTTCAGCAACTCCGCCGGCTGGCATCATGGTTGCTTGGTCAAATTCACCCTGAAGCCAGCTCAGTTGCTCCTCTGTGAACTTTGATTCCGAGGTGTAGACAATGAAGGCTGCTGAAGCGTCTGAGCTTGGGAGTTGGTCTTGCAGCTTGGTAACTGCAACTGACTCTGCCGACTCCGGCAGGCCGGTTCCAGGCGTTGTCTCCTGAGCGGGAGTGTTGAACACCGTAAAAGCCAGGGCGGCAAAAATTAGACCAATCAGCATTGTGACAGGGGCAGTTTTCTTGCCGGTTATAAAGTTCAGCAATCCATTCATCTGACTTCTTTCCTAACTAGATTCCCCAAAGACGCGAGAAAAGACTACGCCTGAAACCAAAAAACCCCGAATAACGGGGCCTTGGTGGCAAGTGAGGGATTCGAACCCACGAAGTCGATGACGGCTGATTTACAGTCAGATCCCTTTGGCCACTTGGGTAACTTGCCATTGCGTTGGACGCAGCTTGAAAGAATAGCCGATATTTGATTCTCAAGTAGCGGTTATTGGCTGTAAGCCTTTACAGTATTTCCAATGGTAGGGATTATTGAGGTAGCGCAGCATGCAGGGGTTTCAACCGCGACTGTGTCTCGAGCGCTCAATGGCAAGGCAAATGTTTCCGCAAGAGCTAGGGAGCGTGTTCTAAAATCCGCTCAAGAACTTGGCTATGTTGCATCCTCCTCTGCCTACACATTGGCTACGGGTAAAGCGAAAAATATCGGGGTTGTGGTGCCCTTCATCGACCGCTGGTTTTTCTCCACAATTCTTGAAGGTGCCGTCAATGCAATCGTCAACAGAGGTTATGACGTAACCCTCTACAGCCTGTCCGGTGGAAACGAGAACAGGAACCGAATTTTTGATGAGCTAGTGCTTAGAAAGAGGGTTGACGGAGTGCTGACGATTGCTCTCCGGCTCTCCGAATCAGAGCTCAAAAAACTAGCCGAGCTTGAAAAACCGATCATTGGCATTGGTGGCCCAATTCCAGGTGCCCGCTCAATCTCGATAGACGATGAGGGTGCAGGAAGGTTAGCGACCGCTCACCTCATTTCTCTTGGGCACACCAAGATTGGAATGATCTCGGGAAGCCCTGTGACCCAGATGGAGTTTCACCAGCCCTACCTTCGAATGACTGGTTACCATGAAGCACTTTTGGATGCGAACCTAGATTTCCACCCGCAGTGGATGGCCGAGGCAACGTTCACAATAGACGGCGGCTACCACGCGGCAAAGCAGATGCTTGGAAAGCCACAAAACGCCCCCACCGCAATCTTCTGCGCGGGAGACGAGATTGCCTTTGGTGCGATTCAGGCGGCCCGAGACTTAGGGTTGCGAGTTCCTCAGGACATCAGCGTCGTTGGAATCGACGGTCACCCCTTGGCCGAGTTCTATGGCCTTTCGACCGTTGACCAAAAGGTAATGAACCAGGGCTCCAAAGCCGCCGATACCTTGATTGACAACTTGGAGTCTGGCGACAAAAAAGACTTGAAAAACTTTGAACAACTCACGATTTGGCCAATTGACTTAGTGGTCAGATCTTCCACCGCCCGCCGAACCGATAGTTAGAGTAGACAAATGGCAGATTCCTCATCATTCGACGTTGTAAGCAAAGTGGACCATCAGGAAGCCGATAACGCCCTGAATCAAGCAGCCAAGGAAGTCGAGCAACGCTACGACTTCAAAAACACTGATGCCAGCATCGCCTGGAGCGGTGAAATGATTCTCGTCAAAGCCAACTCTGAAGAACGTGCCAAGGCAGTTTTGGATGTGCTCCAAACAAAGCTAATCAAACGCGGTATCTCGATGAAGTCGCTTGACTCTGGAGAGCCGTTTCCCTCTGGCAAGGAATACCGTATCGAGAGCACCCTAAAGGCCGGCATCGATCAGGAAAACGCAAAGAAGATAACTAAAATGATTCGCGACGAGGGGCCCAAAAATGCCAAGGCTCAGATTCAAGGCGACGAGCTAAGAGTCAGCTCCAAAAGCCGCGATGACCTGCAGGAAATCATCGCGCTGCTGAGAGGCGCTGACCTAGACCTAGATTTGCAGTTCGTAAACTACCGCTAGCCCATCGCGAGGTAGCCGGTTCCAGAACCGGTAACCGAGAAGTATTTAGCCGCCCTCATAAACGCAGCCTCACCGGGCGAGAGCGTCACCAGTTCATCCAGTGAGTTAGATATTGTCAGCTCCCCGGCGACACAGGTAATGATTGCACTTCCAGTCAATTCGATATCCACCAACATCTGCTGCCCACTCGGGCTCACCTGATAGAAGCTGAAGTCCTGGCAGGTAACGGGATACTCAACCAACCCCCGACTAAGCGTTTTGGTGCTCACCAAAGGATCAGGCAGGGAAGAGAAATCCAGAACCTCCATCAACTCAGCGATATCAATTGGCTTTTTAGTAAGCCCGCCGCGCAAAACGTTGTCACTTGCCGCCATTACCTCAACGCCAAGCCCAGAGATGTAGCTGTGGATGTTGCCGGCCGGCAAGAACAATGCCTGACCCGGTTTTAGGGTCACATAGTTCATCAACACCGAAACGAGAATTCCAACATCAAATCCGAAGTGCTCCGCCATATTTTCTACCAGCGCGGCCCGTTCTGGTCCAAGTTGATTGCGCTTTGAAACCAGAGCACTAACTGCTGAATCTTCAGCCTGAAAAGCCCAAGCTGTGGCGGCTCGCAGCCCGCCGGCTTCAAAACTTTCCAACCAAGGGGCAAAAATTGAGTTCGCTTCGGCAAGTGCGGCGAGGTCAGCAATCACCGCTTGCTGGTCTCGAAAACCGCAGAGAGCCTCAAAGCTAGAAATCGCAACAATCAACTCGGGTTTGTGATTGGCATCTTGATACCCCGGGTGTCCGGCCGCAAACATGGCCTCGGCTCTTGATCTTGAGGGGTGAGCTTGAATCGAGAGTGGCTTTGCTGCTGCCAAAAACTTAACCAAGAAAGGCAGCTCCCCGATTCTTTCTAGGAGGCTCCCGCCCAGTGGATCCAAAACCTCTGCAGGGTCTAGGTGGTGGGTGCCGAGCCAAACCTCAGCCTGCGGCTGACCATTGGAATCGGTCCTCATTAGGGCTGGGATCAAGTCCTTGGAACCCCAGTCGTAGAGCTTGGGTTCATTGCCGATCTTGAATAGAGTCACTAGCCCACTCTACCTATCGCCCTCTTCGGTGATGATGATTGCTATTGGTCCGGTTGCAGGAGCTGCAGCATCCAGCTCGCTGCGTCTGGCGCGCTTGACAAAGCTAGCTGCAATCAGCCCCGCACCAATTGCCAATGTGATTGGGAAAAAGAAAGCCAGCGAAAGGCCAACACCCTCGGATAGAGCGCCCATCATGGTCTTGGCGGCAATCGAAACCACAGCGTTGAATAAGCTCAGCCTGCTAATCGCCCAAGCGGTTGAAACTCCAGGAATGTGACCGGCAGCAGAGTAAAAAGCTGGAGAGACCGGAGCCAAGCCAAGGCCAGCCAAACCCCAAAATATCGCCGTCACCAGTAACCCGAGCTGGCTGCTAACTGAAGCCACCGGAACCGACAACATTGCCGCTATTGCCAAGGCACCGGCGGCCAAGAATGCGCCCCTGGAGGCCAATGTGTGAGGGTGGAACTTTTCGGCGAGTTTAGTCATCGATAGCCTGCCGATAATCATGCCGACCATGAAGGCCGCAAATGGTATTGACCGCAGTGCTACCTCGACGTTCAGCACATCTTTAGCGAATACAGTTGCCCAGTCGATAACAGCTACTTCGGGATAGACACCACAAAACAGCCCTACGCCCAGGAGCCAAAGCTCGGCGGGCATCTGATAGAACTTGCGCTTCACAGCGGTGGCTTTTTCCTCCAAGTGGCCATCCTCGGTGGATGAGAGTAGCCATCGCAGGTTGAACTCAAAGACAATCAATGTCGCGATGGAAACAATCAGCAGGAAAACTTCCAGACTTAGAAAGACAGTTGAGAGGCCTCCCGTGATGGCTGCTCCAACCGCTCCAACGCTCCAGCCGGCATGCATGCGCCCCATGATATTAATGCTGATCTGTTTTTGTAGCATCACTGCGTGCGAATTAACGGCAACACCCAGCAGCGACATGAAAAAGCCAAAGCTTGCATTCAGAAAGAACCAAACCAGCGGCTCATTTGAGGTTGCGAGCGTGACCAGAAAAATCATGCCACCGTAGTTGGCAAAACGAATTACCGCCCTCGAACCAAAACGCATGATCAGTCTTGAAGCAAACAGCAGCGGGGTAATAGAGCCAACGACGCCAAAGCCGATAATCGTCCCCCACACCGCAAATGAGACATCTAGTCGATCAATGTATTCCGGAACCCATGCGACCGATGCCAGCGCGGCATGCCCCATAACGATGAAGGTTGCCAAGGTTGCTATCTGGGCTTTTCGTAGCCTGGCACCTGGCAAACGGTTCAATTTCTATTCCTTGGTGATTTTGAGAATTTCTTCTCGGTCGAAGAGCTTTATTCTCTCGCGCCCAGCGGCTTCACCCAAAGCTTTTTCTTTAGAGTCAATTTTTAGCCATTTCGCCCAGTCGACATATTCAACATTTCTGGCTTGCAAAGTCTCGAGAATCTGGTCTTCTCCAGCGCGCTCGGGTTGCCACCAAGAGGCCCGGTCTTGAATCACGTGACCGATGGTTTCGATGGCATCTGCCTTGGTGTGTCCAATCAGTCCAACTGGACCTCGCTTGATCCAACCGGTGCAGTAGACACCTGCGATTACCTCACCGTTTTCGTTGATAACCCTGCCCTCGTCATTTGAAATCACACCGTATTTTGAGTCAAATGGAATCTTGTCTACCGCGGAGCCGAAATAACCTACTGCGCGGTAAATTGCCTGAATCCCAAACTCAGTGGTTTCCCCGGTGGGACTGACATTGCCGGTTCCATCTAGCTTGGTTTTTTCAACTCTTAGGCCTGCAACCTTGCCGTCCTTGCCCAGGATTTCAACCGGAGATGAAAAGAAGTGCAGGTGTAGCCTGCGCTCCGCCGGCTGCTGAGGATTATCGCGAAGCTGCTCGAGGGTTTTCACCATGACCTTGATCTGGTTGCTGCCAGCGATTGCAGCTTCCGAACCCGCGTCGTACTGAAACTCCTCTTCGATGACAATGGACTGCACTCCTTTGATGTGCAGTGCCTCTCTGAGCTCAAGCGGTGAGAACTTGACTTGCGCAGGACCCCGCCTTCCAAACACGTGAACGTCAGTGACGGGCGAGGCCTTGAGGCCTTGATACACGTGGTCTGGGATGTCGGTGCCAAGAAGGTCATCTGGCCCCTTGACAAGCATTCTGGCCACGTCTAGGGCGACATTGCCATTGCCGATAACAGCAACTTCCTTGGCATCAAGCGGCCATGTGAAAGGGAAGTCTGGGTGAGAGTCGTACCAGTTCACAAAATCAGCGGCGCCGTAAGAGCCCTCCAGTTCGACACCTGGAATATTCAAAGGAGCATCCTTGATCGCACCGGTGGCAAAAATAACCGCGTTGTAGTGCTTTTTTAAGTCTTCAAGATCCAGATCCTGGCCGTATTTCACGTTTCCAAAAAACCTGATGTCTCCCCGGTCCAAAACCTCATAAAGCGCTCTGATAATGCCCTTAATGCGCGGGTGATCGGGCGCAACTCCGTAGCGGACTAGACCATATGGAGCGGGCAGTAAATCAAAAAGGTCTATTGAAACATCGAAGTCTCGCTCTGCTTTTAGGATTAGGTCAGCCGCGTAGATACCTGCTGGACCAGCGCCAATTATGGCCAAACGAAACTTTGACATTTTTTCCAAAACCTTTTCTAGCCCTTGCGGTCTACTACCGCAGAAGCAAAAGCCTCCAGTGCAGTTCGAACTTTACCTGCTGGCAGTGGCACTATTGCTGCAATCGCCTTTTCTGCCCACTTCTTAGTCTCGAGCCTAGCCTCCTCCATCACCGGATGGGCTCTTAGCCTGTCAAGGACCCCGGGCAGTGATTGCTCAGTCAACCCATCGCTGATTTCTGCCAGCAACTGGAGTGAAGCCTGGTCACTATGCCCTTCAAGAAGCAGAACCGGGAGCGTTGGAACGCCGGCAAGCAGATCCGTACCGGAAACCTTGCCGCTTTGAGATTTCGTGGATTCGATGTCGATGATGTCATCGATCAGCTGGAAGGCAACCCCGACGCAGTGACCAAATTCCTCGAGTGGCTTTTGGTAGGAGTCATCAGCGCCAGAGAGCATCGCACCCAATTGTGCCGCCAGCGCGATCAGCGAGCCTGTTTTATCTAACAGCACCTGAATGTAGTGATCGATTGGATTCTCATCCTCGCCCGGACCTAAGGTCTCATGCAGCTGTCCTAGGACTAGTTGTTCAAATACTTGAGCTTGAAGCTCCAAAGCCTCTTGCCCCAATCCAGAAACCAGATTTGAGGCCCTTGCAAATAGCAGATCCCCGGTGAGAATAGCCAGGTTATTGCTCCAAACCAGGTGAGCAGTTTCAACGCCCCTTCGGGTAGAGGCTTGGTCCATCACGTCATCGTGGTACAAAGTGGCAAGGTGAGTTATCTCCATGACTACCGCAGCGTCTAAAACATCCTCGGTGCCAGCAGTTCCAAGGTGTGATGTAAGTAGCGTCAACACTGGACGCATTCTCTTTCCACCGGCTCTTGCAAGATGCGAGGACATTGAGTCAACAATCTTTTCGGCGTGTGAAGTTGCCTCACTAATTCTCGCCTCAACCTTTGTCATGTCTGACTCCAGCGACGCCAATAGGGCTTTATCTGAGACCGACCTGAGTTGGCTCGGCAGTGCTATTTTCATTTCTCCCTTATGGCTGAATGAAGTGCAACAACGCCGAAACTCAAGTTCTTCCATTGAGTTTTTGAAAAACCCGCATTTGTAATGTCCTTGGCAAGGTTTGCCTGCTTGGGCCAAGCGGCAATCGATTCTGAAAGGTAGCTATAGGCGGCCGGGTTTTTGCTTGCGAGCCTAGAAAATAATGGCAACACCAGCATTAGGTAGAGCCGGTAGAAGACGCCCAATAGACCCGACACGTGAGAGAACTCGCAGATGACTAAACGCCCTCCCGGCTTTAGAACCCGATGGAACTCCTTCAGGGCAACGTTTCTATCCTGCACGTTTCTCAATCCAAATGACATAGTCACGACATCAAATTCGGAGTTCTTGAACGGCAACTTCATTGCATCAGCAAAAACAAACTCCAGCTCGGGATAACGAATTTTTCCCTCCGCGAGCATCCCTTTAGAAAAATCAGCTGCGACCACTGCAACACCCTCTTTTTTGAGGGCCATGGAACTTGTTCCAGTTCCAGCGGCAATGTCCAAGATTCGTTCGCCGGAAGCAGGATTCACCTTTTCGGTTAGAGCCTTTCGCCAATACTTTGCCTGACCGAAAGAGAGCATGTCATTGGTTTTGTCGTAGGCGTGAGCGACCTCGTCGAACATCTTGGAAACTTGCTCGGGGCTCTTGTTTAGGTCGGCTTTTGTCACCCAAGCAGTCTAATCGTCTGAAGTCGGCTTGCCTTGACTGGCAAGCGTAAAGACCACCAGAGAAACGGTCCCGAGCATCAAACCAACCGCCAGCGGTGTGGTTGCAGAGACATATCGGTCCGCCGGAGTCAGAGTAGTGAATTCGACCGCACTGAAATCAACTGGCTCCGATCCGAGCGGGTCAATTTGTCGGTTCACCATCGCCGGTGGAATCACCTGCTCAACATGTGAGTCGCTCTCAAGTTCAAGTTCGTCGTCAGCATCCGAGAGTATTCCAAAGAGCCCAACCGGGATTGCCAGCATCGAAACTGCAGCTACCTGTATGAACACTCAAATCACCTCGCATAAACTTATCTCCAGAGTAAACGAGGAAATGATTTCCTCGCATCCGGAGTTTGGATAATCTCAGCAAATTGCTAGCAAAGGAACAGATGGCGTTATCAGCATCGATCAGACGAATTAGCGTTCCCGCCGATCTGAACCTTGACAATTCCTCAGTCTTTCTTAGAGCTGGCCAGCAGATTATTGCCACCGGCAAGGCTGTTGAACTGTCCGCCTCCGGTCCAAACCGCATTGGAGACCTTGCCAGCGCTTGGCAGCAGCTGATTTCAGAAACTGAAATTATCGATGACACCGGCCTTTCTGGAACCGGGCTGATTGCACTGACATCCATCACTTTCTCAGCTAGCAGCTCCGCCAAATCAGTGGTTTACGTCCCTCAAATTACCCGCGTCTACCGCGATGGAATCGGCTTTGAAGTGGTTGTCGACTCTGCTGCCCCGGTTGAACAAGCCACTATTGTGCCGACCGGCAAATTTGCCGATGGTGACCAGAGTAAAGCGCAGTTTGTAGAAGGCATAGAAAAGGCCCTAATTGCTATCCAAAGCACAGAGTTAGAAAAAGTGGTTCTTGGTCGCGACCTTGTAATGCCGACTGAGTCAAGGCCAGACCTCGCAATTCCTCTAGAACGGTTTCATGCCAAATACCCGCAGTGCTGGACCTACCTAATTGGAGACGTTTTCGGCGCCTCTCCCGAACTACTTCTTCGGGCCACCAACGGTGAGGTTTCAGCCCGCGTTCTGGCCGGAACCGCTGGAAGAGGAACCGACCCGGATGTTGACAGGGCAATCGCGGAAGGCCTTATCCACTCTCAAAAAAACCGGCATGAGCATGATTACGCTGTGCAATCAATGGTCTCCCAATTGGGGCCATTTTGCGATTGGGTCGAAGCTGATGCTGAGCCATTTTCATTGGCTCTGCCAGATCTTTGGCACCTTGCCACAGACGTCAGAGGAACACTCAAAGCCACATCCAGCCTGCTAGACGTGATAGCTAAATTGCACCCGACAGCCGCAGTTGCTGGCACACCAAGGGGTCTGGCAAAAGACTTGATTTTGGAGCTTGAGCCCTTTGACAGGGCGGGCTATGCCGGCCCGGTTGGATGGTTGAGCTCAGATGGCGGTGGCGAGTTGGCAATTGCACTGCGCGGCGGTGTAATCGAAGAAAACCAGATTCGAGCGATAGCTGGATGTGGGATTGTTGCAGAGTCCGACCCTGTCGCAGAACTAGCCGAGACGGAACTGAAATTTAGAGCCGTTCGCTACGCCTTTGATCAAAGCTTGTAGTCGATTACCACGTAGCCATCTTGTTTCATAGCAAGACCCAGCTCGGTGGGATTAGCTGCCGAAAAATACTGCCAACCGTAGGCCTGGCAAAGCTTTTCGATATCGACCTTTTGAGGGGTCAAAAATAACTGGCTAAACATCTCTGGAGTGATGTTTTTGGCAACTTCTAACTTACGGAAGATCTCACCACCTGAATCATTTCCAATGATCAACTGCACGTTTAAATTTGGTAATCCTGAGATATTCATCGAACCGGCATCGTGAAGCAAAGTTAGATCACCAATCAACGCCCTGGCTCCAGAACCCGCTTGAGCTATTCCAATCGCAGTTGACACGCTGCCATCTATCCCAGAAAGGCCTCGGCTTGAAAAAACAGCCTTAGGTTTTGGTTCTAAGCAACTCTCTGCAACCCGGATGATGTTGGACGCACCAAATAGCAAGGGCACGGAACCGGCCGCATTCCAAACCGTTTGAGCAAGAATTGCCCTCGGTTCAGAGATTGGCTGAAATGCTTTCCAGCTTTCTAGCCAGCGCCTGTCAGCTACTCCACTTGGAACCAGATTCCAACTCGACGCTATTGCGTTGCGCCCGATGTCGAAGTTTCCGTATTGCCTAGATTTCGCAACGTAGACGCTGCTATTTCGAATTAGGTCAATCACCGGTCGTGACAAGGTCGGCTTCCCAAAGATCACAACACGTCTAATTTCGCCGGCCAAGGAGGTGGAGAGACCTTGCAAATAATTAGTAATTGCACTTGATCCGTACCTGGCACCCGAAGACGGTTCTGCAAACATCGGCAGCTGCGCTTTTTCTGCGAAACGAACCGCTGCAGGGCCGGCTCCGGCACCTGCTATTACGACGGTGTGGTCGTCGACTTCAATTTCAATTTGATCTTCCGGGACTTCAGGAAAGTCGAGAGGTCTCTTCTCAAGGCCAGCCAGAACTTTGACAGCCTCTGGTTCACCGGAGCTCAAGGGTTCCACAAACTGCAGGTTCAACTGCACGGGACCTGGAGACTTAGCACCACCAAGGCTCTGCGAAATAGCCGTTGCCACTAGGTCTTTTGCCGAGATAATCGATCCGGGCCTGGGCGCTGGGACATCGTGGGTGCCGCGAAGTGAGTTTGCAAAAATACCGACCTGCTCGGTTGTTTGATTTGCTCCGATACCCCTTAGTTCTGAGGGCCTATCGGCGGTAAGAAGAATCAGTGGCACACCGCTGTGATGTGCTTCAAGAACTGCCGGGTGAAGATTCGCAACAGCGCTGCCAGAGGTTGTGATTATTACGCTCGGCTCTGAGGTGCTCATGGCTCTTCCGAGAGCCGTAAAGGCAAGTGAGCGTTCGTCAAGCCTGACTGTCAGCGAGAGCTTTCCGGCTCCAGCCAGCTGGCCGGCAGCGATGGCCAGCGCTTGAGACCTAGCACCGGGAGCCAGATAAAAGTTCTTTACGCCTTGGGCGACCAGTTCTGCAACAACTGACGCCGCAAATTGCTGAGAGGCTGTGATCACTTATTTGTCTTTGTCGTCTTTGTCGTCTTCATCTTTTTTACGCATCATCTTTGAGATGTCACGCAAGAAATTTGGGTCATCATCTGGAGCGATTACTCTTCCCTTTCCTGTCGATGGACCAGGGTTGGAGCGAAGCGGTCTTCCGACCATTAGGTAGAGCAATCCACCGAAGAAGGGCAAGAAGACACAAAGTAGCACCCAGAGCCACTTCGGCATCAGCCGAACTTCAGTCTTGTCAGCACTCGCTGCAAACACGGCAGTAAAAATCGTCCAAATTATCAAAAATGCGAACGTTGCAATGGCCACTCTCGTCATAACTCCACCCTAGTTCACTCTCCTGTGTCTAAACTGAACACGTGAAAAACCCTTGGATTAGTTACACCCTGCTGCGACTGGGGATGTTCTTCCTGATTTTCGTTGTGCTGTTGCAATTTGAATTCAACCCATTCTTTGCCGCAATTATTGCCGCAGTCGTCTCATTCGCTATTTCTTTGGTGTTTTTGGACCGCCAGCGCAAGGCAATGAGCGAAACGGTTGCCAATAAACTGACAAGAAATTCCGCCGGCAGCTACGACGATGTCGAAAGCGATCTAGAAAATGAAATTCTGGATTCAGAGGCTGAAGCTCACCAAGACGATTCCGGCTCCGACCAAGACTCCAAACCCTAAACCGGCAAAGCTGGTCAGCTTCAAGGCGGTAATTAGCTCCTTCGGACCCTTGCCATCGAGTGCGATAAGCGTGGCCGGCAGCACCAGTAACAGGTTCAAGAAACCGATTACCGTTGCCGGATAAAACAAAACCAACATCAGGTTTACAACCACCGGCATCCAGAGCATAAAGACAAATAGCCTTCTAGCCCCACGGTCGCCAAGCCTGACGGCAATAGTTATCTTCCCGGATTGCTTATCGGTCTTGATGTCTCGAATGTTGTTCACCATCAGCACAGCTGAAGCGTAGAAACCGTAGGCGCCACCGACCAAGACTGCCAGCGGGTCAATCAGTCCAGTTTGGATGAAGTTTGTTCCAATGGTTGCAACCAACCCAAAAAACACGAAGACCGCTATTTCCCCGAGGCCCGCGTAACCATAGGGGTTCTTGCCACCGGTGTAGAACCAGGCGGCAAGAATCGATGCAAGACCCAGAATTACCAGCAACCATTGAGCGGTAATCAAAATAATCACCAGGCCTGCAAATCCTGCCAAACCAAAGCTTATAAAAGCTGCTGATTTCACCGCCTGAGGTTTTTTTGAGCCGGAACCGGTGAGCCTGAGTGGTCCAACTCGATTCTCATCGGTTCCCCTGATGCCATCCGAGTAGTCATTTGCGTAGTTCACGCCAACCTGCAGTGACAGCGCAACGAAAAGCGCGAGCGCCGACAGCAGCGCATCGAAGGAATCCAGTGAGGCCGCCGTTGCGCTTCCCAATACAACCGGAGCGATTGCCAGCGGGAGAGTGCGGAGCCTGGCTCCCTCAACCCAAAGTTTCATACTAGACATTCAGGTAACCCTAATCCTTGATCAGTTCCACGGCGGCAAGGTAGTCAGGCTTGCCGCTGGAAAGCCTCGGGAGGTCTTGAACCAACTTGACTATTTCCGGCTTCACTTCAACATCGATGTCAGCTGCTATCTGATTCTCGCTAATTCCATCGGCAACCACCAATAGGCACGGCGATTGCCCCCACTGGCTTTGGATTGCCACCGCCATGACCTCCTTGACGCCGGGTACATCAAGCACCAAGCGCTCAATAGTGTCTAAGGAAACCTTTTTACCGCCGGAAATAATGACCCGATCCGATCTTCCGATAACTCTCAGCAACCCCTCGTGCAGCTCGCCCAAATCGTTACTCAGGTATTTTTCGCCAAGGCCATTGGCAAGGGTTGATCCAGAAACAGCAACTAGGCCATCAATAACTTCGACGTTCACTCCATCAAGTGCCCTGCCGTCATAAACGCAACCGCCGCAGGTTTCGGCCGCTCCATAGCTTTCAATGACCTTTACGCCCAGCTGCTTTAGTAGCCGCATGCTTTTAGCATTTGGGCTTTGGCCACCAATCAGGATTGCATCAAAAGATAGCAGTGCTTGCAGCACCGGTGACTCAGACACTTTCGCTGCGAGCCGGTCTAATTGAACTGGAACCAAAGAGGTGTAGCGTCTTTGTCCTTGCATCAGCGAGGCGCTGTTTACAAAGCCGTCGGCAGAAAATGGCACCCTGGTGTTCATTATCACCGGCTGCGTATCAGCGGCCGCCGAACGGAATAAGACATTCGCCCCGGCCACGTATGTCAAAGGCAGAGCCAGAAGCCACTGCCCCTCACCACCGAGCCTCGATGCGGATGCTTTGGCACTCGCCTTTAGTGCGGCAAGCGGAAGTTCGATTCGCTTTGGAGAACCAGTAGATCCAGAAGATTCAATAATCAAGCCAACATCGTCAGAAACTAAATCTGGAACCTTTTCAAACTCAACCTTGTTGCCGGTGATTTCTTCGGGAGACACAAACCCAGCCACGGTGCCATCAAAAACCGCAGTCATCATTTTTAAAACGGCAAACGGATCGCTTGCTTTTTCAGTTTGGGTTGGTTTCATCAGTAGTGCCAGGGGAATGAAGACCAATCAGGTTTGCGCTTTTCCAGGAAAGCTTCCTTGCCCTCATTTGCCTCTGCAGTTCCATAGGCAAGCCTGGTGGCCTCACCGGCAAACAACTGCTGACCCACGATTCCATCATCAACGGCATTCATGGCGTATTTCAGCATCCTGATAGCAGTTGGGGATTTCCCTAAAATTTCCCTGGCCCACTCAACACCAGCTGTTTCAAGTTCGGAGTGTGGGACAACCTTGTTCACAACTCCCATCTCCATGGCCCGGTCAGCGCTATAGGTGGCGCCAAGGAAGAAAATTTCCCTGGCAAATTTCTGGCCGGTTTGCTTGGCCAGATATGCAGAGCCATAGCCAGCATCAAAGCTCCCGACATCAGCGTCGGTCTGTTTGAACTGTGCATGCTCCTTGGAGGCAATTGACAGATCCGCAACCACATTCAACGAGTGCCCGCCGCCGGCCGCCCAGCCGTTGACCAGCGCGATCACCACCTTGGGCATAAACCTAATCAGCCGCTGAACCTCAAGAATGTGAAGTCTTCCGGCGGAACCTTCGCTGTATTCATAGCCGGCTTTACCGCGAACCGATTGGTCACCACCGGAGCAAAATGCTCGACCACCGTCTTTGCCGCTTGGTCCATTTCCAGTGAGCAATACCGCGCCGACATCTGCTTGGCATCGAGCGTGGTCCAGAGACCTATGAAGCTCATCGACTGTTTGTGGCCTAAAGGCATTTCTAACTTCGGGTCTAGCGAAAGCTATTCTTACTGCCCCAAGATCGACATGGCGATGGTAGCTGATGTCAGTCAAGTCTTCAAAGCCCGGCACGGGCATCCAGATGGCTGCATCAAAGAGCTCAGAAACTGGTTTTGTCATAGACCTAGACTAATCCTGTGAGAAGCGGACAAATAACTGACGTAGAAGTAATAAGAGTTCCACTGCGCTCAAAATTCCGCGGAGTGAGCTTCCGGGAGGCGCTTATCTTCAAAGGGTCAGAGCGCTACGCCGAATTCTCACCATTTTTAGAATACGAAGACCAAGAGTCCAGCAACTGGCTTAGGGCCGCGATTGAGTTTGCCAATACTGGCCTTTCCAAGCCGATCAGGAACAAGATTGAAGTGAACGCAACTCTCCCGGCGGTAACTGAAGATGAAATTGCTGGTGTGCTGCTTCCCTTTGGAAAATTTGAAACCGTCAAAATAAAGGTGGCTGAGCAAGGTGAGGCCCTGGTCGATGACTTGGCAAGAGTTTTCGCAACGAACAAGCTCTTCCCAGGTCAAAAGATTCGGATGGATGCCAATGGCGGGTATTCCGTGAAGCAAGCACTCGAGCTGCTTCAGAAACTCGACGGGCTGCCGATCGAATACTTTGAGCAGCCGGTTGAAACGGTCGAGCAATTGGTAGAACTGAAATCAAGCATGTTAGCCATGGGCTTGAATGTGAAAATCGCAGCCGACGAATCCATCAGGAAGGCAAACGACCCCATGCTAGTTGCCGCATCGGGGGCCGCCGACATCGCCGTTCTAAAAGTCCAACCACTTGGCGGCATTAGTTCAGCACTGGAGATGTCAAAGCAAATGGCCCTGGAGCCGGTTGTAAGTTCAGCGCTTGAAACCAGCCTTGGAATCTCTCAAGGGCTATTTTTGGC
>DGPE01000055.1:0-2117 GCA_002390305.1 Micrococcales bacterium UBA4448
AACGGCCTCGTCATCGCGACCGTTGGAAACTGCTGACAAGTAGGCAAGGGCATCTTTAATCTCACGCCTCTCAAAGAACTTCAACCCACCAATAACGGCATAGGGCATTAACTGACTTTTGAGCTCCGCTTCGAGAGATGGGGTGAGCGAGTTAGTGCGATAAAGAACAGCAATGTCGCGATAGTTGACACCTTCGCCGTGCATGCTCTTGATCCGGTCAACTACGAACGCCGCTTCGTTGCGCTCGTCGTAGGCGGTGAAGATGGTGATTTTATCGCCTGCTCCGGCGTCAGTCCAAAGGTTCTTCGCTGGCCGATATGGGTTTTGAGATATAACCGCATTGGCGGCGGAGAGGATGTTCTGGGTCGAGCGGTAATTCTGCTCCAGCAGAATTGTCTTCGCCCCGGGGAAATCTCGCTCAAACTCAGTGATGTTTCTAATATCTGCGCCCCGAAAGGCATAAATCGACTGATCCGAGTCGCCAACAACGGTCAGGTCCGCAGGGCCCAGCTGCTCACCGGTTCGATCGTCAAATATTGCATGCTCCTCAGGCAGTGGCCTGGTGAATTCTCGAATCAGTGCGTACTGAGCGTGATTGGTGTCTTGATACTCGTCAACTAGCACATGGCGGAATCGCTTCTGGTACCTAGCCCTAAGTTCCGGGAATGCTTGAAACAGCCCTACAACCTCGCCGATAAGGTCATCGAAGTCAAAGGCATTATTCCTTCTCAGCTCCGAGGTATAGGCCTGGAACACCTCGGCGACTATGCGCTCCCTTGGATTGGATCGGTCTGCATTTCTCGCGAAGTCTTCGGCGTCCTTGAGCTCATTCTTGGCATTTGAGATGATCGCGGCTGCCTGCGCGGGCTTGATGTCCGCATCCTCCGCCCCGGCCTCCCGAAGCAGTCTTTTTAGAAGAGCTCTGGTATCGCCAGTGTCATAAACGCTGAAATTAGAATCGTGCCCCAGACGCTCGGCTTCCCGCCTCAGAATCTGCAGGCAAGCCGAGTGAAAAGTTTTCAACCACATCCCCTGGCCGGCCTGACCAATAAGGCCTTCAACACGCACTCGCATTTCAGCGGCTGCCTTATTGGTGAAAGTAATAGCCAAAATTTGTGAGGGATAAATTTCCTTTTTGGCCAACAGGTGGGCAATGCGGTGGCTAAGAACCCGCGTTTTTCCTGACCCAGCACCGGCGACAATCAGCAGTGACCTGCCACGATACTTGACGGCTTCCTGCTGTTGAGGGTTCAACCCCTCAAGAAGGGAATCTGGGTTTAGTTGATCAAAAATCTCTAACGACATCGAAGGGTAGCCTAGGCGAGGTCCGCGACGCTTTTAAGCACGAGGTCAGGTTGGTCAGCAAAGATGCCATCAACCCCGGTGGTTATAAGACGCTCGAACCACTTCTCAACGTTTCCCTCTGCTGTCTCCACTCTTGCGGTGTAGATATAAACAGGCATGCCGTGAGACTTCGCTCTAACAACTAAATCGCCAACCAAAACCATCGAGATGGCAAGTGAAATACCATCAAAATTCTGCGCAATTTCCTCCAGGTAATTATCCTCAAGACCCATAGCTCTGTCGGGAACAGTGTCCGGGGCAACCAAAAAGACAAACTTGAAATCCCCTCCAAGCTCGCTCTTTAGTTGCTTCAGAAATTGGAACTCGAAAGCTTCAAAGGTGATCGTCATGCCGCGCTTACGCCAGTCGCTTTCGGAAAGAGCCTTCGAAATGAACTCGATTGGATGCAGGCCATCGCCTTGGGCCTTGTCACCACTTTTTATTTCAATGATCAAGTGCCGGTTATCAAAGTTTGGATTTCTTAGCACTTGCACGAGGGTTGGCACAAAAAACTTGCCGTCATTTGCTGCCGATTCTGCCCTGCCATCTGGATATCGCTCTTTCGCTCGCAAGCGAATAACATCTTCAAGATTTAGTTGATCAACTCTTGAGGATAGAAAGCTGTGGTCTGAAATGTCTGTGGTGCTGGCAAGGTCGATGTCGTGCCGAATGACACCGTGGCCGTCCTTGGTAAAAACCACGTCAAATTCAACTGCGTCGGCACCTAGCTCGAAGGCTAGCTCCATGGACTCGATTGTGTTCTCAGGCAGGTA
>DGPE01000055.1:2159-16371 GCA_002390305.1 Micrococcales bacterium UBA4448
AGCACGACTCGGTTCACATCGTGCACTTCGTTTGTGATGCGGTTAGAGATCTTGGCCAGTAAGTCATAGGGCAACCTAGACCAGTCAGCGGTCATGGCATCCTCCGAGGAGACCGGTCGCAGCACTATCGGGTGACCGTAGCTTCTGCCATCGCCCTGAACACCAACCGATCTAACTTCAGCAAGCAATACAACCGGACACTGCCAAATTTCTGCATCTTTTCCAGCTTGGGACAACTCTTCTCGCACGATTGCATCTGCTTGGCGCAAGAGATCAAGGCGCTCCTTGGTCACTTCCCCAACGATGCGGATTCCAAGTCCAGGTCCCGGGAAAGGTTGCCTGGAAACTATTTCGTCAGGAAGGCCCAGCTCAGAACCAATGGCCCTCACCTCGTCCTTGAACAACTCTCGTAAAGGTTCAACGAGCTCAAATTGAAGGTCCTCAGGTAATCCACCGACATTGTGGTGGCTCTTGATTCCTGCAGTTGCACCGCCGCCAGATTCGACGACATCCGGATAAAGCGTTCCTTGAACCAAAAACTTGATTGGAGTGTTGTCCGCTTCGGCTTCAGCGATTAGTTTTTGCTCGGCTTTTTCAAAGCTTCGAATAAATTCACGGCCAATGATTTTTCGCTTCTGTTCAGGATCTGTCACTCCGGCAAGAGCCGACAGGAAAATGTCTTCAGCACTCTCTGTGACAAGTCGGATTCCGGTTGCTGCAACATAATCGCGCTCAACCTGCTCCTTCTCTCCTTCACGAAGCAGACCGTGATCGACAAACACAGCTGTCAGCTGGTCGCCAACGGCCCTATGGACCAAGGCGGCGGCAACGGCCGAGTCGACGCCTCCAGAAAGTCCGCAAATTACTCGGGCATCGCCCACCTGGGTGCGGATCTTCTCTACCTGTTCAGCAATTACATTGCCTGAGTTCCAGGTCGGCGCAATGCCTGCACCGACATATAAGAAGTTCTCAAGGACCTTTTGTCCCTGGTCGGAGTGCTTAACCTCCGGGTGCCATTGGACACCAAAGATTCTTCGTGTTTTGGATTCAAAAGCAGCAACCGGGGTGGTGGCGGTGAAGGCAAGGACTTCGAATCCATCCGGAGCCTTCATCACCTGATCTCCGTGGCTCATCCAGCAAACTTGGCTCAGAGGTTGGCCTTCGAGCAAAGTACCACCGCTTGCAACCGATAGATCTGTTGCGCCATATTCGCGCTTTCCGGTTTTGTCAACCTGACCGCCCAGGGCGCTGGCCAGCACCTGGAAGCCATAGCAAATGCCAAGAATTGGAATTCCAAGCTCAAGGATTTTTGGATCAAGTTCAGGTGAGCCGTCCTCATAGACACTAGAGGGGCCGCCAGAAAGGATGATGGCTGCTGGCTCCTTGGCAAGAATCTCCGTCGCACTGACGGTATGGTGCACGATTTCAGAGTAGACATTTGCCTCTCTGACTCGTCTAGCAATCAGCTGTGCGTATTGAGCACCAAAGTCAACAACTAGAACGGGTTTCAACTTTTCGCCTCTAACTCTGTAATCTCCTGTTGAGCGATCTTTGCATAGCGGTTCTCAGTTATGAAGCTCATCAGCGGGATCACGCCGCCCATGGCAATCAGCAAGAACCTGGTGAATGACCATCGCATTAATGTCCAAACCCTGAAGTCTGCAAAGAGGTAAACCACGTACAGCCAGCCGTGAATGATCAAGATCCAGACCGTCAGGTTGATGCCCGCATCTGGAAGCCCCTCCCCTTCGATTCCATACTGCTCAAAAGCCAGAAAGCCGTTGGGGCCAAAAAGCCAAAGATCAAACCCTAAAAATGGCAGGCGCCTTATGCCCCAGGTGACCATCAACAGCAATAAAAATACGCCTGTGACATTTGATGAGACTTTATAGAATTTGAGAACCCTTTTTAGCTGGGGTAGCTGGGTTTTATTCAAGCCTGACATGCTCTCAAGTTTAGTTCTCTGAAATAGCGCTAAGCACTCCCAAAGCGTTTGACTTTGCCTCTTCAGCATTTGATCCGGTAAGCGCCGCGGTCAAGACTTCCTTGGCCTGCTCCTTGCTAACTGCGCTCAGTGCTTGCCTAACCGCTCCTACCTGAGACCGAGAGGATGAAACTGAATCAAAGCCCATTCCAGCCAGCAAGACGGCAAACGCTGGGTCCGATGCACTCTCACCACAAACTCCCGAATAGATGCCGGCGGCAGCACAGGCATCAGAAATCTGCTTCAGAGCTCCGATTAGGCCCGGTTGCCAGGGGTTCAACATCGCACCAAGGGCTGGATTCATGCGGTCGGCGGCAAATAAATACTGCGAAAGATCGTTGGTTCCAACCGAGATAAAGTCAAGCTTTCCCTGCAGAGCGGGTATTTGATAAACAATGCTCGGGGTTTCGACCATGATTCCGACCTTGAAATTGCCGGCAGATCTTGCCAATTCAGCAAATTCCAACGCTTCACTAGCGGTGGCAATCATTGGGGCCATCACCCAAACTTCGCGTCCCGATGCTTGCCTTGCCAACTCTAAGCTCTCGAGCTGATCAATAATGAAATCTCGGTGATCCTCAATCAAGCGATAGCCACGGACGCCGAGAGCTGGGTTTTCCTCATGCCCCATATTCAAAAATGGAACTGGCTTATCGCTGCCGGCATCAATGGTCCTGACCACGATTGGTCCAGCCGGCGCCGCCCTGAGAATTTCCTCGTAGCTCGCGGCTTGCACAGCACTGGTCGGTTGGGTTTTTGCAGATAAATAAAGTAGCTCTGTCCTAAAGAGCCCAACACCCTCGGCTGCTGATGCGCTGGCCGCGATGGCATCCTCAAGAGAGCCGATGTTGGCTCTGACTGGGATTATCGGGTCTTTACTCTTTGCAACAAAAGTAAGCGGTTTGGTAATGTCTGCCTCTTTGCCCTCAACAACAACACGATCGCCAACCGGGTCGACGAGAACTTGCATGCCATCGACCAAATCAGCCGCCCCGGTGCAAGACACTACCGCTGGGATTGACTTAGAGCGACATATGATCGCGGTGTGAGAGGTTGGGCCACCCTGGATTGTGACAACACCTATAACCGCATCGGTGAACTGAGCTGTGTCGGCCGGAGAAAAGTCTTCACCGACAATTACAAACTTGCCAGTTTTAGGAAGGTCCAGCCCGAGTGAGATGCCTGCGATATTCGCAGCGACCCTCTTAGCCAAGTCGCGAATGTCTGCCAAGCGTTCTTCGAATACTGCATCTCCGGAAAGAAGCTCGGCAAATTCTTCAACCGCCCGGATGAAGGAGGTTCCTGCATCCCAACCCGCTTCAATCTGAATCACAGCAGTGTCAAAAAGATCTTCGTCCTCTAAAAGCATATTCAATGCCTCAAAGATTTCAACGGTTGTTTCGTCAGCTGCTGCCGCCAATTCATTCATTTGTGCAGCCACAGCCTCGATTGCTTGTTTCAGCCTTATCGTTTCGGCAGCATTATCGCCGGCGTGCTTGGCAGCTTCGGGGATTGCTCCGGCAGGCTTAACTCTGAATACTTCTGCGGTGACCGCGCTTAGTCCGACGCCCATACCGCTGAGAATTGTGCCGCTGGATAGCAAAACTAGCCCTTTAGGAATTCTTGAACCTGTGCAATCAAGTCGTTTGCAGCAGCCTCGTCGTCCGAATCAACTTCGATGAGTAACTCTTCACCGGTCTTTGCCTTCATTGCCATCATGCGAAGCGGTGAATTCGCTTTGACGAGGCCCTGCCCCGCCTTGCCCATTCTGACCTCCAGGCCAGATTCTTTAACTAGCTTGACAATCTGTCCGGCTGGTCTAGCGTGAAGACCGATTGGGTCCAGGACTGTCACTGAGCTCTTAGTTGTTGTCATTCTTGTTCTCCTTGGGCGGCTATTTTCAGAAAGTCTAATGTTGTCGATGGTGCGCTTACTCTGGTCATTTGTGACTGAGGGTCCCCTGGCGCATCGCAATTCTTGATCTAAGTTGCTCAAACATCACGTGGTCTGGGCCAATTCCGCAGATCTCTTCGACAAACTCCTCAGAAGAAAGGCTCGCCAGCTTGGCAGCCAGTATGGCCACCTCTGGATCATCGTTGTTTACAAAACTCAATGCAGCGTCCACAACCTCCAACAAAGCGGTCGGCTCCTCTCCGTATTCGGCCAACAGGGCTGCTGGGCCAATAAGTCTTTCGTAGCGTGAGAGCTTCCGTATCGGTTGCCGGCCCACTCTTTCAACCTGGTCGTCTAGAGCGGGGTTAGCCAACCTGAGGAGCGTTAGTCGCACGTATTCTGCGTGCTGATTGGCTTCTAGCCCATGCTTGGTGACCAGCGCCATTGAGGTCTCTTCCATTACCCGTGCCGTTACGTCGCGAACGATTGGATCGGTCAGCGCGCTCGAGATGGTCTTATGGCCGTGACGCTGTCCCATGTAGGCGATAGTCAAATGGGCAGTGTTTACGGTGTAGAGCTTTCTTTCAATAAAAGGTTCCAGGTCATCGACCATGGTCGCAGCAGATATCTTCAGGTCGATGCCGTCAAGCTTGCTGGTATCAATGACCCATTCACAAAAACTTTCCGCAATCACGTTTGGCTCTGTTTCGGGAGGCTGCATCGGAACAATGCGATCCACCGCTGTGTTCGCGAAATAAACTCGTTGAGGCATCTCGCCCAATAGCTCAAGGACCTTGTCCTGCAAGATGTCAGTTGCGTTAATCGCGTTTTCGCAGGCCATTATTACAAGCGGCTTTTCCGACATCCGAGCTTGTATGCCTTTGGCTATTGCAGGCGCGATGTAGGGCAGTATGTTAGCGCCAACTGAAGCCGTGATGACATCGGCCTTCCCAATTTCCTCAATTAAGTTGCTCTCTTGAGTGGAAGAGTGAAGAACTTGAAAGTTTTTATAAGTCGTTCGATTTTCAATCACGCCAAGTTCAATCAAGGAATATTTTCTGGCCTTGATCAGCTGGTCAATCAGGCCCTGATTTACGTCAGCAAATGTGACGAAGTATCCGGAGTCTTGCAGCACTGCACCTATAAAACCTCGGCCGATGTTCCCAGCACCGAAGTGGACTGCCCGCATGCTTTACTCCTCTAAAAAATCTACCGAGTACTACTCGGTTGTGGTTCCGATGAGCAATTCAACAATTTCCTCAGCGCTCTGAGAATTTTGCAAAATTGCCAGCTTGTCTTCTTCTTGAATTAACTCGGCTAGATTGCCAAGCAGTTCAACGTGCCCATCGCCTTGAGAAGCAATTCCAAGTACGCAGGTAACTTTTTCGTCAGCCCAGTCGATTTCTTCGGCAAGCCTGATAAAAACCAACTGATCAAACAAAACATGTGCTCTTGATACGTCAGTGCCGTGAGGAATAGCGAAACCTAGACCGATTGCAGAGGGGAAGATTTGCTCCCTTTCCCACATTGCATCGGCATAAGCCTTTGTGGTGGCACCGAGTTCGACCAGCAGTTTGCCAGCGATGTGCACAGCCTCCTCCGGAGAGGAGGCTGTGACATCTAGCTTTATACCGGCCTGTTGGACGAGATTAGTCATCGCTAATATCGTCGCCAGACTGAATGCGCGACACTACCTCGGCGATCCGAAGATCTCCAAGGAACATGTCGAACACGATCACAACAGATCCAGGCACCGCTTGCTTGGCTCTGGAGCCAAGTCCGCGATGGCAGAGCACAAGATCGTGAGCCGTATCGTTCAGTTGGTTTACAGGAGAGTGAGTTACCGCGACCCCTTGGGCCTTTAGTTGCTTTGCAAGCATTTTTGCAACCATTACCGATGAACCCATTCCAGCCTCGCAAGCAACAACAATGTTCTTGACTGAGGCGCCAGATATAGTCGCCATGATTAGTTCGCTGTTCCTGACTTCATTTCCGCACTCTTTGCCTTAGCAGCATCGAGATCTGCAGCGTCATCGCCGGAGCTTGTTGCCTTCAAGATGAAGAATGCAACTACGAATGAAACAGCAGCAGACAATGCGATACCAAGTAGAACACCGAAGTGGTTTCCTGGAGGAGTCATTGTCATGTAAGCGAAGATCGATCCAGGTGACGGTGTAGCAACAAGGCCAACACCGGTAGCCGCGAAGGTCGCAACACCAGTTGCACCACCGGCAATCGCTGCAAGAACAACGATTGGCTTAAGTAGTACGTATGGGAAGTAAATTTCGTGGATTCCACCAAGGAAGTGGATAACAATTGCACCCGGAGCTGAACCGCGAAGGATCTTCGGTCCCGCAAGCCAGAAGGCAACTAGTAGTCCAAGACCTGGTCCTGGGTTTGACTCGAGCATGAACATGATTGACTTGCCGGTCTCTTCAGCTTCTACTGCACCAATTGGGGCAAGTACACCGAAGTTAATGGCGTTGTTCAAGAACAGAATCTTGGCAGGCTCAATCAAGATTGAAGCCAGTGGCAAGAAGCCTGTGTCAACCAGAACCTTCACGCCTGCTCCAAGTACATCAGAAATGGCGTTTACGGCTGGGCCGATTCCTAGGAATCCAAGGATTGCCATTAGCATTCCGGAAATACCTAGTGAGAAGTTACCAATCAACATCTCGAAACCAGTTGGTGTAACTGGGTCAAGAACTGCGTCGATCTTCTTCAATACCCAAGCTGCCAATGGACCAATAAGCATGGCACCAAGGAACATTGGGATTGAGGTTCCAACAATCACACCAACGGTTGCGATAGAACCGATAACGGCACCACGCTGACCGTGTACCAAACGTCCACCGGTGTAACCGATGAGGATTGGCAATAGGTTGATAATCATTGGACCAACCATCGAACTTAGCTGCTCATTTGGCAGCCAGCCGGTTGGGATGAACAATGCAGTTAGCAAGCCCCAGGCGATAAATGCGCCAATGTTCGGGATTACCATTCCTGCTAGATTGCCGCCGAACTTCTGAACTGAAGCTCGCCAGCCCGAGTGACCTCCGTCACCGGTTGGGATAAAGTTAGCCATGGGTACTACCTTCCTAATTAGGGGATGTGTTACATGAGTAAAACCCTCTGAACAGCCTGCTTGCAGGCAAGCCATTCATCAGATTTCGTTTTTTTCCCGCTGGCTCGGCAAAAAGCCAACGAAACTTAAGGTTAAGCAAGAGCAATCTCTACCCCGCTTCCAGACAACGCATCGGTAAACGCATCATCAACATCGATGTTCGTCACAATTCGGTCAAAACCCGAAAAGCTTGCAAATTTAGCGGGGTAGGTCGATCCAAATTTTCCGCTGTCAACCATGAGGATTCGCTCTTGAGAATTGGCCATCATGGTCTTCTTCACCAGTGCTTCGTCAGTGTCGAATGCAGTCGCACCTGCATCTAGCGAGAACCCGTTTGCACCTATAAAGCTCACGACCGCGTTTAGCTCTCTCAGGTCGTCACAGGTTTTCGCACCAACGGCACTTAGAGTGGCAGGCCGAATCTTGCCGCCAAGAAGATATGTCTGAGTCGAAGAGTCAGCGATTTTGCCAGCCAGCGTCAAGTTATTTGTGACGACCAAAAGCCCTGGCTTATTCATAAGATACGGCGCTAAGCACTCGGTGGTAGTTCCGCCGTCAACAAAGATGCATCCCTCTTCCGGGATGAACGACGCAGCTACATCGGCCACTAGGCGTTTCTTTGTTGGGTTTTGTCCGTATCGCTCTGGGATCGTGTATTCGTGTGCAAGCCTGTCAAGAGAGATCGCACCGCCGTGAACACGCCTCAGAACTCCTCTTCGCTGAAGGACATCTAAGTCTCTTCTGACAGTTTCTACCGCGACATCAAGATTGTTAGCCGCGACGTTAGCATCAAGGCGGCCGTCCACGCGAGTCCACTCGCTGAGCTTCAGCCTGCGCTCTTCTGCCAACATCCTTGTTGCCTCCGAAATTGTTTGAATTCTTTGGTGTGATGTCAAATTAGCAGGGATTTCGCAGGAAAAGCGACCTAAGCGGGCAAAAAACCACAATAAAAGGTAACGATTAGGTTACGAAGCTAATCGGTTTCTCTCATCTTGAACCAGCCGCCACCACAGGTAAAACGACACCAAAGCAAAGAAAGCCCACTCAAGCGCATAAAAGGCTGTTAGCCAATTCACTTCGACCGCCTCGCTTCTGATGTCAATAACGATCTTGGCCACCTCGAGATCAAGCCCTTCGGTGACGATCAAATAAATGGGAAAGCTGGCGACTGGCTCTGAACTGTATAGGTTGACGAGTTGAGCTAAAGATACTGAGCCAAGAATGCCTGGCTCATCATTTGGAACCGGAGCCTCACTCGGCTCGACATAGCCGGTGATTTGAAAATCAGTCGCTGTAAGCTCGGCGCCTGCCGATTCCAATTCGGCCCTGTCCTCAGAAAAAGCTAGTGCCAATGTCAGGCTAACCGGCTCACTGTTGACAGTCGCAAAAGAGTTACTAACTAGCCAGTAGCCAGGAACCAGAGAATCGCCCTGCAGCTGAAGGCGATCTGCCACGATAAAGGTACTCGTCGGGTCCAAAACAACTTCGACTTTAGCCAATCTGTCGAAGGACCCCGGTTCAATTCGACCTGGTCCAGCCAGTTCAGCAAGTGGAACCGGTGCTAATTCTTCTTGGCTTACGCCAACCACGCTGAAAGTTCTGGCAAGCTGCCACTGCATCAAAAGCGAGAAGGTGATCGCCACAAGGGCCGCTATCGCGAGGCCGCCAACCCACTTGGGCTTTCTGGCGACTGAGAAAAAGCTGGGCTTCATCTACCGATAGGAATTCGCTACAACGTCAACGCGCTGGAATTCTTTGACATCCGAATAACCAGTTGTCGCCATTGAGCGCCGAAGTGCACCCAAGATGTTCATGGTTCCATCTGATGTGTCGCTCGGGCCGGTGAGGATTTGCTCTAGTGGTCCGTGAGAACCAACCCACATTCTCTGACCTCGTGGAAGCGAAGCATTAACCGCCTCTGGCCCCCAGTGCCAACCCTGGCCGGGAGCTTCTGCTGCCCTGGCAAGGACTGTTCCAAGCATCGCGGCATCTGCTCCGCAGGCAATGGCCTTCACAAGGTCGCCCGAGGTTCCAAGACCACCGTCGGCAATAACGTGGACGTATCGTCCTCCTGATTCATCCATGTAGTCACGCCTTGCAGCTGCAACATCTGCCACGGCCGTAGCCATAGGAGCGTGGATGCCAAGTACTTTCCTGGTGGCGCTTGCCGCGCCACCACCGAAGCCAACCAAGACTCCGGCTGCGCCGGTGCGCATCAAATGCAGCGCCGCGGTATAGGTAGCTGCACCGCCAACAATCACGGGGACATCAAGTTTGTAGATGAACTCTTTTAGGTTCAGTGCTTCCGTGTCCTTGGAAACATGTTCGGCGGAAACAGTGTTTCCACGAATCACAAACATGTCCACTCCTGATCGCAAAACAACATCGGCGAATTCGGCAGTTCTGTGAGGTGAAAGCGCTCCTGCAACGGTTACTCCGGCAGCTCTGATTTCCTTGAGCCTTGATTCAATTAGTTCTGCCTGAATAGGCTTTGAATAAACTCTCTGGAGCACAGAGGTGGCATCCTCGTCTTTGGCGTTGGCTATTTCAGCCAACTGCTGAGTCGGGTCTTCATACCTGGTCCAAAGGCCCTCAAGATCTAGAACTCCGAGGCCACCCATTTTGCCAAGAGCTATCACAGTCTCAGGGCTCATAGCTGAATCCGATGGCGCTGCGATAACAGGCATCTCAAACTGGAAGGCATCAATACTCCAGCCGGTTGAAACAACCTCGGGATCGCGCGTGCGCCTGGTTGGGACAATGGCTATGTCGTCAAAGGCGTAGCCGGTGACTGCGCGCTTGGATCTGCCGATTTCTACTTCATTCATTTTCTTTGCCTAACTAACGGGTGCCGTAGTTTGGCGCCTCGATGGTCATTTGAATATCGTGAGGGTGGGACTCACGGAGTCCCGCTGCAGTAATCCTGACAAATTTACCGTTTTGCTGCAGTTCCGGAATGGTTGCAGCGCCGACGTAGCCCATTGATGCGCGCAGACCTCCAACTAATTGGTGAACCACAGTCGGAACTGTACCTCTATATGGGACTCTTCCCTCGATGCCCTCAGGAACCAACTTTTCTTCCTTAAGGACATCGTCCTGGAAGTAGCGATCCTTCGAGAAGGACTGCGCCTGTCCGCGAGATTGCATCGCACCAAGAGAACCCATACCTCGGTAGGTCTTGAATTGTTTACCCCCGACATATGTAATGTCGCCAGGCGCCTCATCGGTCCCAGCAAGTAAAGACCCGAGCATTACCGAGTTGGCTCCTGCTACCAAAGCCTTTGCGATATCTCCGGAATACTGCAAGCCTCCATCGGCAATCACTGGCACGCCAGCTTCTCTGGCTGCGAGCGCCGCCATGTGAACGGCAGTGATCTGAGGGACACCGACTCCTGCTACCACGCGAGTGGTGCAAATAGAGCCGGGTCCAACGCCAACCTTAACTCCGTCTGCGCCTGCATCGACGATTGCCTGTGCGCCTTCTCTGGTCGCCACGTTTCCACCTAAAACATCGGTGTGCTTTGCAAATGGTTCGCGCTTGAGCTTCTTGATCATTTCCAACACCGCAGAGTTATGGCCGTGAGCGGTATCGACCACAAGAATGTCAACTCCAGTTTCAACCAGGGCCATTGCGCGCTCCCAGCCATCAGGTCCCACGCCGACCGCTGCTCCGACCAGTAATCTTCCTGCACCATCTTTGGATGCATTCGGGTACTTTTCGCTCTTGTCAAAATCCTTGACAGTGATAAGGCCCTTGAGCTTTCCGTTGTCGTCAATCAGAGGAAGCTTTTCAATTCGGTGCTGAGCCAACAGCGCCATCGCCTCATCGGGGTTGATCCCTGTCTTTCCAACTATCAGCGGCATTTGGGTCATGACATCTTTGACCAATGTCGTAGTTCGTTGGACCTCCATCACAAAACGCATATCGCGATTAGTTACTATTCCAACCAATTTCCCGTCTTCGTCAATTACAGGCAGGCCCGATACTCGGTAGCGACCACAGAGGTCATCAACTTCCTGGATAGTCGCATAGGGGGTTGTGGTAACCGGGTGGGAAACCATTCCGGCTTCACTCCTTTTTACTAAGTCAACCTGGTCAGCCTGTTGCTCGATAGAAAGATTTCGGTGCAAAATTCCTAAGCCGCCCTGCCGGGCCATGGCAATTGCCATCCTGGCTTCGGTGACCGTATCCATTGGGGAAGATATAAGGGGAATGTGAATGCTGATGTTTCTCGACACCAACGTCGAGGTGCCGACAGCTGAGGGAATGACGTCAGACTTACCCGGCATTAACAGAACGTCGTCGTATGTGAGGCCAATCAGGGAAAACGGGTCTGGCTGTTCCAAAATAACCTCGCAGCATCATTAGGTGAAGTGATCCCTCAAGTCTATCTTTCAATTCAAACCAAACGGAATTCAAGTTTTTGGTTACAAAAAGGTTTTAGGTCGAACCATTGAAGTTATGTGCTGGTAATCTTTTGCAATAACCTTTTGGGACAACCGTGAGCATTGTCGCTCACCAAGATATGGAGGACAGGTGAATTTCCTCTCCGTGGGCAATCCAAGACATCTGCTAAAACCCCTAATTATTGTTTTCACAGCGCTGATCATCGGGCTTGGCTTGATGACTCCCGCTCATGCAGACAGCGTTGGCGAAGAGTTCGAATTCGCCGTTGTCGGTAACGTGAAAGTTGAGGGCGAGCCAGTAGGTGGCGTCCGGATCATTGTTGAAGGTGGCGGATACCGTGCCGAAACAGTCACAGATGACAAGGGTAGTTGGCTAATCGGAGTGCCGGAAAAAAGTGACTATTCGGTCACTCTCGATGAGTCGACACTTCCAACGGGTGTCATTGTTCTTGAAGGCGGAGTGACTCAACAAGTGTCTTTCAGTCTTGGAGATCGAGTTTCTCAGAACTTCTTCATTGGTGAAGGTGAGCGCAATGAAGTGCCCTTCATCGATCAGCTCGTCGCACGACTTATCTATGGAATCAACTTCGGCCTGATGTTGGGGCTTGCCTCGGTTGGACTTTCTTTGGTGTTCGGAACTACGGGCCTTTCTAACTTTGCTCACGGTGAAATGGTTACCTTCGGCGCAGTTGCAGCTTTGATCCTTGGCGTGTTCCTGGAACTCCCAATTTGGGTCGCTATTCCAGCGGCAGTTCTGCTCTCGGCAGGTATGGGGTGGTCGTTGGATGCCGGATTGTGGAAGCCGCTTCGAAGCCGAGGCCTAGGAATCATTCAGCTGATGATCGTCTCAATTGGCTTGTCTCTCACCATGCGCTACATTATCCAGTTCTTCATCGGTGGCGGAACCGAGCAACTTCCAGGCTTTGATTCCCCCAAGATCAACCTCTTTGGTTCAGTTGCGCTGAGTGTAAACGACCTTTACTCCATGGGAATCTCGATAGTGGTTATTGTCGCCTTTGCGTTCTGGCTCATGAAGACCAAGACAGGTAAGGCGACTAGGGCCATCTCCGATAACCCGGACCTGTCCGCCGCATCAGGTATCGACGTTGACAAGGTCGTCAGGATTGTTTGGATTGTTTCTGCTTCAATGGCTGGCCTCGCCGGAGTGCTCTGGGCTTACTTCCGGCCGGGTATCAAGTGGGATATGGGAACACAGATTTTGCTTCTCATCTTTGCTGCGGTCACCCTCGGTGGACTGGGAACCGCATTCGGTGCGCTAATTGGTGCGCTAATTGTTGGGCTGCTGGTTGAAACCTCCAGCCTCTTTATACCGTCAGACCTGAAATACGTTGCCGCCCTCGTAGTGCTAATTGGTGTACTGCTGTTTAGGCCGCAGGGCATCATGGGTCGAAAACAGAGAATTGGATAGGAGGTAGCTCATGGACTGGGGAACAATCATAAATAACACCTTGGCCGGGTTACTAACACCGACCACAATTGCCTTCGCTCTTGCTGCGCTTGGGCTCGCAATGCACTTCGGTTTCGCCGGGCTTCTGAACTTCGGTATTGCCGGATTCATGGCCATTGGTGCCTATGGCTACGCAATCTCCGTATTGACTTTCGGCTTCCCGTGGTGGCTTGGAATGATTGTTGGAATTCTTGGCTCGATAGGCTTCGCCATTTTGCTTGGTGTGCCAACCCTGCGACTTAGAGGCGACTATCTAGCCATCGTTACAATCGCTGCTGCCGAGATTGCACGACTCTTGTTCTTGACGACCGCTTTCACCGATGTCACCGGTAGCGCCGACGGGCTGTTCGGTTACAACAAGACCGGCGGCTTCACCGAGGCAAACCCATTCCCCCCAGGGAGCTATGGTTTTGGGCCGTGGACCTACAACTCTGAAACGCTCTGGGTTATCGTCTTTGGGCTTGCAGTCCTAGCAATTTGCGTTTGGTTACTCTGGGCCCTGATGCGCTCTCCTTGGGGAAGAGTCATTAAGGGTATCCGTGAGGATGAGGATGCAATCCGTGCCCTTGGTAAGAACGTCTTTGCATACAAACTCCAGGCCCTGATCATTGGTGGCGTTTTCGGTGGCATGGGCGGAATCATTTACGCAGCCTTCGCAAACGTGTCTCCAGGTGTCTATGTGACCTCGATCACATTCTTCATTTGGACTTCATTGCTACTTGGTGGTGCAGCGACAATCTTTGGTCCAGTTATTGGTGCGGTTATCTTCTGGACACTGCAGGCATTCCTGTCAAATATTTTGCCCGAGCTTTCATCCAGTGGAATCCTTCCAGTTGATGGCACTCAAGCGGCAACACTTAGGTTCGTGCTGGTGGGTATCGGCTTGATGCTGCTGGTTATCTACAGACCTCAGGGTATTTTTGGCGACAAGAGGGAGATGACCTTTGTCAAATAATGAATCACCACAGAAAACAACCGGTCTTCATATCGGCAAGGCTGAGCCTGGCTGTAAGAAGAATGATCCGATGTTGGTTATCGACCACGTGAAGAAGACATTCGGCGGCCTAACAGCTGTTGACGTCGAACACCTGGAAATACCAAAGGGTGCGATCACTGCGCTGATTGGTCCAAACGGAGCCGGAAAGACGACTCTTTTCAACCTCCTCACCGGCTTTGACAACCCCGACACCGGTGCTTGGAGCTTCCTTGGAAATTCACTCTCCGGTATTCCCAGCTTTAAGGTCGCTCAGATGGGCCAGGTAAGGACCTTTCAACTCACCAAAGCTCTCAGCCTGCTAACCGTTTTGGACAACATGAAGCTCGGAGCCAAGGACCA
>DGPE01000058.1:0-8659 GCA_002390305.1 Micrococcales bacterium UBA4448
GGCCCAAAAAATGGTTGACGCTGGAGCTCACGTGCTGGCAATTAAAGACATGGCTGGATTGTTGCGGCCCAGGGCTGCGAGCGAACTGGTGAAGGCTTTGCGCGAAAGGTTTGACCTACCGGTTCACCTTCACACTCATGACACCGCTGGTGGCCAGCTAGCCACACTGCTGGCGGCAGCCGAGGCCGGTGTTGATGCCGTTGATGTTGCCAGTGCTCCGATGGCTGGAACTACAAGCCAACCCTCTTTTAGTTCGCTAGTGGCAGCCCTGAAGAACACGGATCGAGATACTGGTATTTCTCTGGCATCAGTCACTGATCTAGAGCCCTACTGGGAGAGTGTTCGCAGGGTCTATTCACCGTTCGAGTCTGGGCTCGCAGGTCCTACCGGACGGGTCTACACCCACGAGATTCCAGGGGGACAACTCTCAAACCTTAGACAGCAGGCGATTGCTCTGGGGCTCGCTGACAGGTTTGAACTTGTGGAAGACATGTACGCCGTCGCCAATAAGATTCTTGGCAGACCCCCCAAGGTAACTCCATCTTCGAAGGTGGTGGGTGATCTTGCCCTGCACTTAGTGGCAGTGGATGCCGACCCAGCGGATTTCGAAGAAAACCCTCAGAACTATGACATCCCAGACTCAGTTGTTGGATTTATGGCAGGCGAGCTTGGTGATCTTCCAGGTGGCTGGCCCGAACCTTTTAGAACAAAAGTGCTGAAGGGGAAAACTCCAAAGATTGAAGTGACTCCGCTCTCGAGTGAAGAGCTGGCCGGGCTTGCAAGCCAGGACCATAACCTAATTAGGTCCACGCTCAATAGGCTGTTGTTCCCCGCTCCAACAAAAGAGTTCGAGCGAGTTCAGGCCGCCTACGGGGAGTTGGATAACGTTGAAACCCTGGATTACCTATACGGCCTGGAGCAAGACCATGAGCGGGTAGTAGAGCTTCGGAAGGGCCTGCAGCTTTTTGTTGGGCTTGAGGCAATCGGCGAAGCTGACGCAAAGGGCTTTAGGACTGTTATGGCAAAGCTTAACGGCCAGCTTCGACCGGTCTTAGTGAAGGACCACAGCATCTTCGTGACGGTTTCTTCTGCTGAAAAAGCCGATGCGACCAACCCTGGACACTCGGCATCCCCATTTACGGGAGTGGTCACACCAAAAGTTCAAGTCGGTGATAGCGTTCAGGCTGGAGATCCGATTGCGACAATTGAAGCCATGAAGATGGAAGCCAATATCACAGCTCCGATTTCTGGCAAAATTGTCAGACTTGGAGTTACCGGTCCGACACCTGTTGAGGGTGGCGATTTAATAGCGGTAATTGAATAGGAGCAGGGCTTGGCAAAAATACCGAATGATGATTTTTCCTCAGGCGAGGGAGCGGATTTCAGCGATCTCGAACTCGATCCGGAAACGGGTCGGATTATCGAAGTCAAGGCGGAATCAATCTCAATCCCCATCGAGATCTCTGAGGAACAGAGCATTTTTGAGGAACCAGAGCCAGCAAACCTGCTAACGGCAGATCGCTTACTACTTGACAAGGCTAAGCCGAATTTCATTCCCGAAACCTTCTGGAGAAGATTTCTTTACCGTCTAAGTTTTGGTGTTATCAACTTGGGCGACAACGCCAAGGTCAGAGCTCGAAGAGCGTTGGACCGAAGAATAATGGCGAACCTTGAGGGCGAAACTAAGTTTGTGCCAGTTCTCACGCGCAAGGGCGGAGTGGGGAAAACCACAATCACAGTCTTGATTGGTATGGCCATGGCTAAAGTCCGTGAAGACAGAATCCTTGCAATCGATGCCAACCCCGACCGCGGAACCCTTGCGGAAAGAGTCACAAGACATACCGAAAGAACCGTGCGTGATGTCGTGAACCGTGCTGGGTCGATCAATAGCTTCAGTACCTTTAGCGACTTTGTATCCAGAGACAAATCTAGGCTAGATGTGATGGCTTCAGACACCGATCCGCTGGTTTCAGAGGCTTTCAACGAGGGTGACTACAACGTGGTTGCAGACATTGCAGCGCGTTATTACAGCATCTGCTTGACAGACTGTGGAACTGGAATTGTTCATAGCGTGATGCGTGCAATTTTGCAGCGAGCAGATGGGGTAGTAATTGTATCCGGCGGTTCAATTGATGAAGCCAAGCTTGCTTCGGAGACTTTGACATGGCTCGAGGCGAACGGCTATACAGATCTTGTCAAGAGGAGCGTTGTGGCTTTAAACACTGCCACTTTTGGTACCGAACTGGTGAAGCTAGACGAGATTGAGGCCCACTTCAAGTCTCGAGTGCGTGCAGTTGTGAGGGTTCCCTACGACCCACAGTTGGCTGCCGGTGCCGTAGTTAACTTTGATCAACTTCACCCCGCTACGCGTCAAGCCGCAAGAGATCTAGCGGCGTTGGTCGCCGACGGACTGGTTATTTGAGTGTCAGAGAAATCAGACTTTTTGGGGATCCGATTCTCAAGTCTGAAACCACTCCAATTGATAACTTCTCGCAGGTTTCAAGGCTAATTCAAGACCTGCTCGATACCACTGCTCTATCCGGTAGAGCCGGTGTAGCGGCTACCCAAATCGGAGTTGGCCTCAGCGCTTTTGCCTATAACGTGGACGGCAAGGCTGGATATTTGATTAACCCAAAAATCACCAACCTAGAGGGCGAAGAACAGCTCATGGAAGAAGGCTGCTTATCGGTTCCCGGCCTCTGGCAGCAGGTGCCGCGTTATGAAAGAGCAACGGCAACAGGGTTCCAGCTTGATGGCTCCGAGATTGAAATCACCGGTGAGGGCCTCATGGCGCAAGTTTTGCAGCACGAGATAGACCACCTAGAGGGACTGCTTTACCTAGATCGCCTCCTACCCGAAGAGCGAAAGCTAGCCTTCAAATCCCTTCGAGAGCAGCCCTGGTTTATGCGTTAACGTAGATTCTTCCGACCTGAAGGTCGAAGTCCTCCATCACCTTCGAGCGCTTAATTTTCAGCGATGGCGTTAGGTGACCTGAGGCTTCAGTCAGTTCAATATCTACGATTTCGAAAGCCTTTATCTGCTCGGCCTGTGAGAAAAGCTTGTTCACTTCGTCAACCGCTTGCTGCATTTCAGCAATGATTACCGGGTGCTTAGTGGCTTCCGCAAGAGTTAACTGCTCTTCGATACCGTTATTCTTTGCCCAAACTGGAACCATCTCTGGATCCAGTGAAATAAGGGCTCCAATAAACGGTTTAGCGTCACCAACCACCACCACCTGCCCAATTAGCGGGTGAGCCCTGAGTGGGTCTTCAATTGGTGCCGGTGCAACATTTTTACCAGCTGCGGTCACAAGGATTTCCTTTTTACGACCGGTAATAGTCAAGAAGCCGTCCTCATCAAGTTCGCCCAGGTCGCCGGTTCTAAACCAGTCCTCGTCGAATGCTTCACGGGTGGCTGCTTCATTGCGCCAATACCCGCGCATGCAGTTAATACCCCGAAGCCAGATTTCACCGTCTTCGGCAATTTTGATTCCAGTGCCGGGCAGTGCCCGACCTACCTTGCCGATTTTCTGCCAGGAGACCCGCCCGATAACAGCTGCGGCAGCCGTCTCGGTGAGGCCATAACCTTCGAGCACTACAAGCCCAATTCCACGGTAGAAGTGGCCGAGTCTCGCCCCAAGCGGCGCTCCGCCGCTGATTGCGTATTTGACTTTGCCTCCCATTGCCGCGCGAAGCTTTCCAAAGACTAGGCGATCGAAAATTTTGTGCTTTGCTTTGAGCGCGAAGGATGGTCCAGACTTTGAATCCAATGCTTTGGAGTAGTCAATGGCAACTTCAGCAGCTGCACGGAAGATTTTTCCTTTACCGCCGGTCTCAGCCCTTAGCTCAGCACCGTTGTAAACCTTTTCGAAAACCCTCGGGACTGCAAGCAGGAATGTTGGCTGGTAGACAGGGAGGTACTTCGCTACCTGCTTTGAGTCTCCAAGGTGACCTACTCGGATTCCCGAATGGATGCAAAGCACTGAGACATACCTTGCGAAGATGTGGGCCAGTGGCAGGAACAACAGGGAAGACTGCCTGTCGTTGGCAAGTTCAGGGATCTCCGCGGCAGCATTCTTGGCGTGGTCAACAAAGCTCTTGTGGGTCAGCGCACAACCCTTTGGGTTACCGGTTGTACCTGAGGTGTAGACGATTGTTGCAAGGTCACTTAGCTCGGCATTGGTGCGCGCGGTTTCCAGCTGGTCGTCACCAATTTTTTCTCCGGCAACGTGGAGGTCTGAGAAGTCTTTGGAATCAATTGTCCAAGCCTGCCTGACATTCTTGAGGTTAGCTTTGATTGAATTGAATCTATCTAGATGCTCCTGGTCCTCGATAAACAGAGCGACAGCATCAGAATCTGAAAGGATCCATTCCATCTGACTTGCCGACGAGGTTTCATAGATTGGGACACTGACTGCACCGGCGAACCAGATCGCGAAGTCGATCATCGTCCACTCGTAACGAGTTCTTGACATAATGCAGATGGCATCGCCCGGTTTGATGCCAGCACTTATGAGGCCCTTGGCTAATGACTTGACCTCGTTTAGGAAATCCACCGCTTTGACGTTGCGCCACGTCTCGTCGGGGTTCTGTCGACTAAAAATT
Source organism: Micrococcales bacterium UBA4448 (assembly GCA_002390305.1). Classification (GTDB taxonomy): domain Bacteria; phylum Actinomycetota; class Actinomycetes; order Actinomycetales; family Microbacteriaceae; genus Aquiluna. The sequence continues at coordinate 4,605 of DGPE01000058.1, forward strand.
GCATGGTCGGGGCTGATTGCGACTCGCTCAAGCAAAAGGTCACTTGTGTTGAGCTTGGGGTCAGAGTTGAATTTGATGGGCACATCGTAGAACGTCATTGTGTCTCCCTGTGTCGAGTTATAAACACTGTATTGCCTATTAGAGTCGTCAATTGCTCTCTGTTCAAAAAAGTAGTTTCTTCTTTGCACCTTTTTAGCTCTAAAATTTAGACTTTGAGCCTAGAGGAATGGAAAAAAGTGCTTAGCATCGGAATAGATATTGGTGGCACCAAGATTTTGGGGGCTCTGGTCGACCAGGACGGCAATGTCCTGGAGCAAATAAGAGTGCCCTCGCCTGCCAAAAATGCCGATCTGATGATTGCAGAAGTAGCCGGGTTGGCTCTGGCGCTCATGGATAAAGCAGATTCTAAGGTGAGCGGTATTGGAATTGCTGCAGCCGGATTTATTGATGCAGGCCAATCCACTGTTTTGTATTCACCAAATCTCAGCTGGCGTAATGAGCCACTGCGTGAGCGACTGGAGCACGCAATCTCGCACCCGATTGTCATCGAGAACGATGCCAATGCTGCCGGCTGGGCGGAATACCGTTTTGGAGCTGGGCGCGGGAGCAAGAACATGGTGATGCTGACCCTTGGCACGGGAGTAGGCGGTGCTGTTGTCCTAGACGGTGCCATACGCCGAGGCGGCTTTGGCATCGCGGGCGAGCTTGGTCACATCCGAGTGGTTCGCGAGGGGCTCCAGTGCGGTTGCGGCAGACGCGGCTGCGTCGAACAGTATGCATCTGGCACCGCGCTGCTGCTGGCAGCAAGAGAGCTCGCCTCAAGCGGTAACCAATTGGGCGGATTCTTGGCGAGCCTCCCTCGTGAGGGTGCAGAGCTATCTGGAAGAGATGTCCAGAAAGCTCTGGAAAATAAAGACCCCGGAACATTAGGTCTTTTGGCCACGGTCGGCCATTACCTAGGTGAAGCCATGGGGACAATCACTGCAACCTTTGACCCCGAGGTTTATGTCATCGGCGGAGGGCTTTCTGAGGCTGGGGACTTGCTGTTGGATCCAATACGACGCAGCTTCCTAAGCGAACTGCCGGCAAGAGGTTTCCGACCAGAAGCGCAAATATTTGCTGCAGCCTTTTCGAATCAAGCCGGCGTAATAGGTGCCGCTGATTTGGCCAGGGAATCCCTTCGGTAAGCTTTTAGACAAAGATTGGATACCTGATGGCATATTTCTTAATAAAGAACTTTGTGCTGGGCCCAATTCTCATGATTTTGTTCCGGCCCTGGGTTCGTGGTACCGAAAATATCCCTAGACAGGGCGGGGCAATACTGGCTTCTAACCACCTTTCTTTTGTTGATTCAATTTTTATGCCTCTTATGGTTCGCCGACCAGTGACATTTTTGGCCAAGAGCGACTACTTCACGGGTAAGGGCGTCAAAGGCGCACTAATTCGCTGGTTCTTTAAATCAACCGGCCAGCTTCCGATCGATCGGTCCGGTGGCAAAGCCTCAGAGGACTCTCTAAACACTGGCCTGGGTGTTTTGGAGCGAGGTCTGCTGCTGGGTATTTATCCAGAGGGCACAAGGTCTCCAACCGCAAAGCTTTACAGGGGCAGAACTGGCATTGCTCGGATGGCTCTTGAGGCAGGAGTGCCGGTGGTTCCGATTGCGATGATCGACACTGAAAAGGTTCAACCGCTGGGATCCAAGTACCCGAAGATTCATCGTGTGGGCGTAGTAATAGGCGAACCGTTAGACTTTTCAAGGTTCGCTGGAATGGAAGGCGACCGTGCGGTGCTCAGGTCTGTAACCGATCAAATCATTTACAGCATTCACCGTTTATCAAATCAAAGCTACGAAGATGTATACGCTTCGTCGGTGAGAAACAGACTTGCAAGACAAGAATAGGAAAAAGTGGACCAGTTCGGATTAGACAATTACCTTAGCCTCGAGGCGAAGCAGCAACCCAACTGGGCAAGCGAGATTTCCTTAGAAGAAGTAAAGAAAAAGCTGGCAACTCAGCCCCCGTTGGTGTTCGCCGGCGAGGTCGATTCACTTCGTGATCGCATTGCGTCTGCTAGTCGCGGCGAAGCATTTGTGTTGCAGGGCGGCGATTGTGCAGAGACCTTTTCCGATGCCACTGCTGACCGAATCAGAAGTCGAATCAAGACGGTCTTGCAAATGGCCGTGGTGCTGATGTATGGATCTTCTTTGCCAGTTGTGAAGATGGGCAGAATGGCAGGCCAGTTTGCCAAGCCAAGATCCTCGGACACCGAAACCAGGGGAGAAATAACCCTTCCTGCTTACCGTGGAGATGCAGTCAACGGATATGATTTCACTCCGGAATCTCGGGTGAACGATCCCAACCGATTGATGCAGGCATACAACACATCGGCTAGCACACTGAATTTGATTCGGGCTTTTACCACCGGCGGATTTGCCGACCTGAGAGAAGTGCATCTTTGGAATAAGGGCTTTACAGATAATCCTGCGAATAAGCGTTACGAGAGCCTGGCCCAGGACATTGACCGCGCGATGCGCTTCATGGATGCCTGCGGCATCGACGCTAACGAGATGAAGTCAACTGAATTTTTTGTTTCTCACGAGGGCCTGCTGTTTGACTACGAACGTCCGCTAACTCGCGTCGATTCAAGATCAGGTAACCCCTATGCAACCAGCGGCCACTTCATTTGGATCGGTGAGCGAACCAGGCAGTTGGATGGTGCTCACGTTGACTACTTCTCGAAGGTGAGAAATCCACTAGGCGTCAAACTTGGACCGACAACTTCTAAGCAAGACGTATTGAATCTGATCGACAAGCTTGACCCGAACCGAGAGCCCGGACGACTAACTTTCATCTCTCGTATGGGTGCCGGCAAGATCCGAGACGAACTCCCAAGGCTCATCGAGGCAGCGCAGGAGTCAGGTGCAACACCTCTCTGGATTACAGACCCGATGCACGGTAACGGTATGACTACCGCCAACGGTTATAAGTCAAGACGATTTGATGATGTTATGGATGAAGTCATGGGCTTCTTCGAAGTTCACCGGTCCCTCGGCACCCACCCCGGTGGTCTCCACGTTGAGCTAACCGGTGATGATGTTGCCGAGTGCCTAGGCGGCTCCGACATGATTGATGAGGCAACTCTTGCCGAGCGCTACGAGTCGGTGTGTGACCCAAGGTTGAACCATATGCAATCTCTTGAACTTGCGTTCTTGGTTGCGGAGCAACTCGTAGAAACAGGCAGGAAATAACTTGCTAGAGGACAAAGTCTCTCGTTGGCTTTCTATAAACGAAGCTTCAGAAATGCTGGAGCTATCTCCCGGTAAAGTACGCAGATTGATTGACGAGAAGTACCTGTTCACACACAGGATTGATAAGCAGCCGATGATTCCTGCAGAAATCATCGTTGACGGAGAGCCGCTGAGCAGCATTCACGGAACGCTAGTGCTGCTAGCCGACCTTGGGCTTGGAGACGAAGAGGCTATTGCGTGGCTATACGAGGTTAATCAGGAACTGGGAACAGAGCCAATCACATCACTACTGGCGGGGCATAAGGCTCCTGTTAGACGTGCAGCTCAGGGGCTCGGGTAGTTTTTACTTAGCCCTGTTAATTACTTGATCGGCCAGGATTGCAAGCGCTTTTCTGCCCTGGTCGGAAATCTCCAAGGACGCCAGCGCTTCCACTGAGCGAAGCGAATGCTCCGAGATTAGGCGTTCTGTTTTTTCCAGCGCCTTCGAATCAGTAATTGTGGCCCTCATAAATTCGAGCTGGTCGCTGTCAATTTCTCCAGATGTCAACAACTCCTCAAAAATCCTAGCCACCGAATTTGGCAGGGTTTCAAGAGTCAGTGCAATCAGAACGGTGCGCTTGCCTTCGCGCAGATCGTCTCCAGCGGGTTTTCCGGTAATTTCGGGGTCTCCAAAAACTCCAAGAATATCGTCACGAAGCTGAAATGCCATACCGAGTGGGATTCCAAACTCGCTTAGTGAGCTCAGTGATTTGTCCTTGGCGCCAGCAAGGGCTGCGCCAATTAGTAGCGGTGCCTCGAGGCTGTACTT
>DGPE01000058.1:8744-11314 GCA_002390305.1 Micrococcales bacterium UBA4448
CACGTCCAAGTACTGGCCAGCCATTACTTCGAATCTCATCTTGCCAAACTCGGTTCTGCAATTGGACTCTGCGATTTCATTTGGGGCATTCAAGAGCGCTTCACCAAAAATCTCAGAGCTCCAAGCAAGCATTAGGTCTCCAACCAAAACTGATCCGGCAACGCCAAATCTTTCGGGGGAGCCGACGTAGCCGTGACGGATGTGCAGATCCTCAAACCTTTTGTGGATTGATGGGGAACCCCTTCGAGTGTCACTTTGATCTAGCAGGTCATCATGAACAAGGGCTGCCGCGTGAAACATTTCAAGGGCCGCGGCCACTCCGACAATAGGAGAATCAACGGTTATTTCCTGATTCTTGTCAGAATCGTCAAGGTTCGAAACATAGGACCAGTAGCAAAAAAGAGCTCTGAATCTCTTGCCGCCTGAGAGCAGGGATTGAGTGAAATCTATTAGAGGGATTAGATCATCTGCGATGCTGGAAAGCTCATCGCGTTTTTGATCGCAAAACGCATCGAGTTTGGTTTGGACCAGGTCCAGTAAAAAATCTTGTCCCACGAGGGATAGCTTAGCGTCCGATAGTTGTTTACACTTAGAGAAGGAACGGAGACACAAATGGCACTATCAGAGCAAGAGCAAAAGCTTCTCGAGGAGATGGAGCGCAACCTAATTGAGCAAGATGCAGGTTTTGCCAATCGAGTTCGCGAAGTCGGATCCGCCAACAAAAACGCTAGGAAACTGGTTGTTGGTGTGCTCACGATGATTGCTGGTCTTGGCCTTTTGGTCTTCGCAGTGGTCCTTCAGGTGGCATTTTTTGGAGTGGCGGCCTTCCTGGTGATGGTTATTGGGCTAGTTATCGCTACCAGCAACTTTCAGCTTCCAGGTATTGCCAAGAGTGCGAAACCAAAAGGTGGGCAAACTTTTTTTGAGGATCGTTGGAACCAGCGATTCGACAACGACTAGGAATATTTAGTCAACCCCCGCAATTGCGGGGGTTTTTTCATTTAAACGAATTTGCAAAATATTTTCAAAATAGGCTTGCAAAAACAAACGAAGTGGAGCAAAGTGGAGTAAAGTGGAGAATTCATAGCAGCGAAAGGGGTGCTCATGCTACTAGGCACGCATACCCCAAAGCTCGACGAAAAGGGCCGGCTGATACTTCCTGCCAAGTTCCGAGCGGAGCTTGAGCAGGGTGTTGTAATCACTCGAGGCCAGGAACGTTGCCTATACGTTTTCTCTGCTGCAGAATTTCAGTTAGCCCACGAAAAAATCCGTCAAGCACCAGTGACATCTGCCGAGGCCAGGCGCTACCTCCGCATTTTCCTCTCCGGTGCCAGCGATGAAACTCCGGATAAGCAAGGGCGCGTATTACTGCCCCAGCTGCTGCGCGAATATGCCGACTTGACCAGAGAGCTAGTAATCATCGGCGTTGGCTCACGCGCGGAAATTTGGGATGCCAAGGCGTGGCAGTCCTACCTGGAAATGAATGAAGAAAGTTTTGCGACACAGGCGGAGGAGGTGATTCCCGGGCTGTTCTAACTTCTGCATCTCGGTCCTTGGCCGTACCGGCTCGCTTCCCCTGAGTCGGACCTACGAAAACCAAGCTCGTAGACGGACAAGGATCCAGGTGCAGAAATTAGTTGCCAATCTCACTATGAGTCATTCAACTTCTGAGCTCCACAAGCCAGTTATGCTGCAGCGCTGCCTCCAACTGCTGGAGCCTTCAATCACCGGTCATGGCTCAGTGGTTGTTGATTGCACCCTTGGGCTTGGTGGACACACTGAGGCGCTGCTGGAAGAGCATCCAGATCTAACTGTGATCGGTATCGACCGGGACCCGGTTGCACTTGGGTTGGCCTCGGCAAGGCTCAGCCGCTTCGATGGCAGGTTTGTTCCGGCAGAAGCCACCTACGATCAAATCTCTGAAGTGCTTGAGGCTCGGGGCATCTCAAAAGTGCAGGGCATTTTGATGGACCTAGGGGTTAGCTCAATGCAACTTGACGCAGCTGACCGAGGGTTTGCCTATGCCAAAGATGCCCCACTTGATATGCGAATGAATCAGAAAGCTGGGAAAACAGCCGCTGATCTCTTGGCACAACTAAGTGAGAAAGAGTTGGCAAGAATCTTTAAAGATTTTGGTGAAGAACGACACGCATCACTCGCGGCCAAGAAAATTGTGGCTGCAAGGCAACTTGCCTCGCTGGTCACCAGTGCTGAGTTGAATAAATTGATTTCCAGCGTGATCCCTGCGCCGCCGGGCAAAACAACAGGGCACCCAGCTAAAAGGATCTACCAGGCTCTTCGAATTGCAGTGAATGACGAACTTGGCAGTTTGGAAAGGGCTTTACCTCAGGCTATCGATGCTCTTGATGTTGGCGCGCGCTTGGTCGTGATGTCGTATCACTCGCTAGAGGACGGGCTAGTAAAGAGGGCTTTCCAAGCCGCTGCAGTCTCCTCGACGCCAATTGAGATGCCAATGCAGCTCCCGGGCACCTCACCAAAGCTGAAGGTTTTGACACGAGGCGTTGAACGAGCGACCGAATTAGAGCTTGCGCAGAACCCTAGGGCTGCCT
>DGPE01000076.1 GCA_002390305.1 Micrococcales bacterium UBA4448
CCGGAGAGCTCATGGACCTCCTTGCCTCTGGTAAGGCCACAGACATTGATCCGGGCGCTGTGAGCCAACGAATCGTGGATAAGTATCACGAACTTTGGCGAGAACTCACTTCCGATGAAACTTTCGATGAAAGTGAGCGCTGGAAAATTTCCAGGAGAGTTCAACGGCTAAATGATCTTGGATTCGATATTCAAGAACTCGGGATGGTCAAAGACCAAGACAAACACACCGTCAGGATTCAACCAAAGGTTGTGGACGCTGGCCACCATACCCGAAGGCTGTTATTGCTCACTGGCTTGGATGTCGAAGAGAACCAAGCGAGAAGGCTGCTCAATGACATAGATCACTATGGCCTGAATAACTCACACCTGGGCATGGATGAAGAAGTCCTTGCCCACCAGTGGCTTAGTGAGGTATTTGAGCCAGTTGTCGGTGCAATCCCTCTGGAACTCCGGGGGAAACTGGAGCCGGCGGAGATTTTCCATGAAGTCTTGGAGCACCGCTGGTATCTATCTGAGCAGCGGGGCCAAGACATCGAAATGATTGACGCCGTCCGGAGCTATGTTTCGAACGTCTTAGCTGGACGGCGAGACGAGTCGGCAATTTTGTCCGGGAACATCACAACCGAGTCCATTTCACTTCCAGATTCGGTGCCGACCGGTCTCATAGTTGTCGATGAGGACGATGAGGACGGTGACTGGCGAGATAAGGTCTAGGCCCTCATCGCTGAAATCTGATACAGGGCAACACTGGCAGCGATTCCAGCGTTTAGGGATTCAGTGGCTTGGGAAATAGGAATTGAAATAATTTGGTCGCAGTTTTCTTGGACCAGTCTCGAAAGACCTTTTCCTTCGGAACCGACAACTACCAGTAGCGGCTTATCGAAAAGCTCAAACTGCGGCAGTGATACATCCCCATCGCCGTCAAGCCCCACCACAAAAACACCACGGCGCTTGTATTCCTTAATGGTTTGATTCAAATTGGCAGCCAAAGCAACTGGCATCCTTGCCGCAGCCCCGGCACTGGTTTTCCAAGCCGCAGCAGTTACGCCCACGCTTCTTCGTTGCGGCAGAATCACTCCGTTGCCCCCAAAAGCTGCAACCGAACGAATGATAGCTCCCAGGTTTCTTGGGTCCGTAATTCCGTCTAAAGCAACCAAAAGCGGAAGGCTGCTTTGGGACAGTGCCCGATCTAGTAGTTCGTTTGGATCCTTATAGCTGTAGGGGGGAACCTGTAAAGCAATACCCTGGTGCACGCTATCGCCACCGGTCATGCGGTCCACTTCAATGCGAGTTATTTCATTGATTGGAATGCCGCGGTTATTGGCAATTGCCATGGCATCTCGCACTCGGTCATCTACTTCAATCCGTTGAGCGATAAAAAGCGCAGTCGCAGGGATCTTCGCCTTCAGGGCCTCAAGAACTGAATTGCGACCAGAAAGAATCTCGGTGGCATTCGCCTTCGAGCTCTTGCCAGTCTTGGAAGCCACGAACTGACCCTTTTTAGGCGCGCTCTTTGCTTCAGCTCTAGCTTTTTGGGTGCGATAAGTGTTGTGATATGCGCGGTCTTCAGCCTTTGGTGTTGGGCCTCTGCCCTCTAGAGCCTTGCGGCCGTGGCCGCCGGTTCCTTTAGTTGGGCCCTTCTTGGCCTTATTGGCCCCGGGTCTTCCTAGTTTTGCCATTAGTTCAAACTCCAATGTGTTCCGGCAGGTGAATCAGCAAGTTCGATGCCAATTTCTAGCAGTTGGTCCCTGATTTGATCAGCGCGTTGATAGTTTTTGTCTTCTCTTGCCATATTGCGCTCGGAGATGAGGGTTTGGATAACGCCATCCAAAGCCTGATGTTCTAGATTTTGGTCTTCCGAAGAATCCGCAGAAAGACCGAGCACCTTGAGCATAGCCACTACTTCACTCCGGCGCTTACTGGCTTGAGACAATCGCTGCTCGTCAAGGTCAGTATTTCCCGCTCTTGCAGCCTCGTGAATCACTGCCAGAGCAGCTGGAATGTTCAAGTCATCGTTCATATGATCGGTGAATTCTTGAGGTAGCGCAGCTTCATCCACGCTGCTGAATTGAGTTTCACTGAGTTCTCTTCGTGACCTCAGAACAAAACCGTGCAATCTTGAAAGTGCTGCAGCTGCTTCCAGCGTCGACTCTGGTTGGTAATCCAATACTGATCGGTAGTGTGCACTGGCTAGGTAATAGCGGACCGCCTTGTCGCTGACCTTGCCAAACAGATCTGCTGAGGAAACCGAGTTACCGAGAGACTTTGACATTTTTTGACCCTGGGTGGTGACTAAACCATTGTGAACCCAGTAGTTTGCAAACTTATGACCCGCGGCTAAGGACTGGGCAAGCTCGTTTTCGTGATGAGGGAACCTAAGGTCCAACCCACCACCGTGAATATCAAACTGTTCACCTAGGTAGTAGGCGGACATTGCTGAGCACTCGACGTGCCAACCGGGCCTGCCAAAACCAAATGTCGAGGGCCAGCTCGCCGTGTCTGGCTCAGATTCTTTGCGTGACTTCCAGAGAGCAAAATCCTGAGGGTTCTTCTTTGCAGGATCGGTACTTTCGCTTTCTAAGTCCTCGAGCTTTTGGTGTGTGAGGGCGCCGTAGCTTGCCCAGTTGGCAGTATCGAAGTAGACGCTGCCGGAACCGTCGAGGCCTTTATACGCATAACCTCGCTCGACCAGGCTTTCAATCAATGAAATCATCTGGGTAATGTGTCCGGTTGCCCGAGGTTCTGCAGCTGGAGAGCCAATCAGGAGGCTGCGATAATCGTTTGCGAATAACTGCTCGTTTTCATGGGCCAACTGCCACCAAGCAACTCCGGATTCAGCAGCTTTTTCTAAAACCTTGTCGTCGATGTCAGTGACATTTCGAACTAGCTTAACTTGCAAGCCTGTCGCGGTTAACCAACGTGAAAGCAGATCGTAAACCAGCGCTGACCTCAAGTGCCCGATGTGCGGAGCAGACTGGACCGTTGGCCCACAAACGTAGATCGAAACCCTGCCGGGAACAAGGGGTTTGAAATCTTGAAGAACGCCGGTCTTGGTGTCAAAGAGCTTCATAAGCAAAAGCCTAGCCACGCATTCTTACGAGCGAGGTAGCAACTGCGGCGATACCTTTTGCATCAGCCAAGAAACCCAGGCCGTCAGTCGTGGTAGCTAACACAGAAACCGGTGCACCGATGATGCCACTTAGTTGATTCTCTAGCTCTTGTCGTCTCGGCCCCACCTTAGGGCTATCGGCAACAATTTGAACTGAAACATTCACTGGCTCAAAACCGGAGGCGGCCAAGAGGCGGATGCTCTCTTCCAGGAATAGCCTGCCACTTGCTCCGGAATATTCGGGCCTATCAACACCAAAATTCGAACCGATGTCACCCAAGTTAGCTGCGGCTAAAAGCGAATCAACCATTGCGTGGGCTACCGAGTCACCGTCGCTGTGGCCAGAGAGAATAAAATGCTCGGGCCACTCCAGGCAACCCAGCATGAGGGTACCTGAGTCGCTAAATTGATGAGCATCCACGCCAATTCCGGATCGAACATCGGCAAAAATAGCTCGAGCCCTATCCAAATCCGAAGGGGAGGTTATTTTGAAACCATGCTCATGACCTTGGACTATTGAAGTGGGGACGCCCAGCGCCTCCAGCAGGCCGGCCTCGTCTGTGAAGTCACTTTTGGTTTTTGCAAGGCCATCTACCAGGGTTGAAACTCGAAAGCCCTGAGGAGTTTGAATTAGCCGGAGAGTTTTTCTATCAATGGTTTTTTCCACCCAGTTTTCCGAAACTTGCTTCACGGTATCGGCGAGGTTTATAGCAGGGACGACACAGTCAGCAAGCGCCAATCCTTCGTTTACGCGATCAAAAACCTCCTTTGGAGTAAAGGCTCTGGCTGCATCATGAACCAGCACAAAATCCGTGGTGACTTTCGCCATGCCAGCCGCTACTGACTGCTGCCTGGTTTCACCTCCGGCGACCACAGTGAATTCAGAGAAAAACTTTGACGTTAGTCTTTCGAATTCAGCTACCAGCCCCGCTGGAGCGACCACTACTAATTGATCAGGATCGAATTCGGAGATATGTATGAGAGAAATCTCAAGCATGGTTTTGCCCGCTATCGAGACCGCCGCCTTAGGGACAGCTTGGCCGAGCCTAGTTCCCTTTCCGGCAGAAACCAGAACCACCGCTACGGACATTTATTAGCTAGCCAATACCTTGTCAAGCTCCGCAGATGCTTTTTCCTCATCCACCTTGCGAGCTAGTGCGAGTTCTGAAATCAAAATTTGTCTCGCCTTTGCAAGCATTCGCTTTTCTCCTGCGCTTAGGCCGCGATCTTGGTCCCTGCGCCAAAGATCGCGCACAACTTCTGAGACTTTTACGACATCGCCGGAGGCCAGTTTTTCAAGATTTGCCTTATAGCGCCTTGACCAGTTGGTTGGCTCTTCCACGAATTCTGCCCGAAGCACATCAAAAACTTGCTTGACGCCCTTCTTGTCAATAACGTCTCTCACACCCACCATCTCAACATTGGCTGCAGGTACCTGAATAATCAGGTCTCCCGTCGCCACTCGAAGCTTGAGGTATGTCTGGGATTCACCGCGGATAGTCTTCTTGGAAACCTGAATGATTTCAGCGGCACCGTGGTGAGGATAGACAACTGTTTCGCCAACTTCGAACTTCATACACTTCTTTCGGCTTCAAAACGGCAATTTTACCACAGATTCCCGCTTTTACCTAGGCTAGACTTGCGATGTTCGTTATCGCGGAGGATCCTTGAAAATCAAGAAACTAACTGCCCTTTTGGCATCTGTACTGACCGTTGTTGCCCTCTCGGGCTGCTCTCTCAGCCGTGATGTGGCATCTCTGGACCCCTACTCGCCAAGCGACGGGGTAATCCTAGATATTGGCGACCTAAAAGCGCGGAATTTCTTGCTCATAAAAGGAAGTGGCTCTGAAGCGCTATTAATCGGCTCGATAGTCAATAGCGGTCAAGAAGCAAAGACAGCCGGAATCCAAATTTTGGACGAAGCAGGCAGCAGGACAACCTACCAGTTTGAAATTGCAGGTAAGGAAAAATTTGATCTGGGCTATGGCGGAAACGACGGAATCATTATTCAGATTACCGAGGAGCCCGGTTCTATGCATATGATTTATTTCAGTGATGGCATGTCTCCAGTGGAGCTAATGGTGCCGGTTTTGGACGGACAGCTCGAGGAATACCGCCCATTTGCGGAAGCTCTGAACTAGAGCTTTCTAAACCTAAACCTCGAACTTATACCCCAGGCCTCGAACGGTTGTTAGATGAACGGGTCTTGCAGGATCCTCTTCGATCTTCGATCTAATTCGCTTCACGTGCACATCCAGGGTTTTTGTGTCACCAAAATAATTGGAGCCCCACACTCGATCGATTATTTGCCCCCTGGTAAGCACCCGGTTCACGTTTTCCATCAGAAGTTCTAGTAATTCAAACTCCTTCAGAGGCATCTGAACCTTGGCTCCGTTTACTCTTACCGTGTGGCTCTCGAGATCCATTTCCACTGGCCCTGCAATGATTTTGGTCGCGCTTGAAACAACAACATCGGTGCCGCGCCTCAAAACGGCCTTCATTCTTGCAAGCAACTCCCTCGATGAATATGGCTTTGTTACGTAATCGTCCGCACCAATTTCAAGACCTACCACTGTGTCAATTTCAGTGTCTTTGGCTGTAACCATGATTATTGGCACTTGACTCTCAGCTCTGATGCTTCGACAGACCTCGTTCCCACTTAGTCCTGGAAGCATTAGGTCAAGCAAGATAATGTCAGCACCCAGCCGAGCGAAGTTTTCAAGCGCGCTTCTGCCGTCCTCGGCTTCAATGACGTCATATCCTTCTTTTTGAAGCAAATACACCAAAGGTTCCCGCAGGTTCTGCTCATCTTCAACCACCAGCACGCGTGTCATTTGCTCTCCTGATTATTAATGGGCAATCTCAAAGTAAAAGTACTTCCGATGCCGATCTTAGAAAAAAGTCGAACTTCCCCACGGTGATTGGTGGCGGCATGTTTGGCTATTGAGAGGCCGAGGCCAGTGCCACCGGTCACTCTTGATCTTGAAGGATCCACGCGGTAAAAGCGCTCGAATATTCTTTCTTGCTCATCCTCTGGAATGCCGATGCCTGAATCAGTGACCGCTATTTCTGCAATCCCATCAATGACTTTCAGGCCTATGCCAACCTGCGAGCCGGAGTCTGAATACGCAATTGCGTTCTCCACTAGGTTTCGCACGGCAGTGGTCAACATTTCGTAATCCCCCACCAATTTTGTGCTCTCATGCGACCCCGTTATCAACCTCACCCTTCGCTTTTCAGCAAGAACCAAGTTTCTATCAACGGCGTCTGCAATCACCTGGGATAGGTCCAGTTCCTTTGCGGTTTCAACCAGATTCGCACCTTGAACCCTGGAAAGCTCCATCAACTCCTGAACCAGAGAACCCAGCCGCTGCGCCTCCTTTTGCAATGAATCTGAGAACTTTCTAATTGTGTCCGGGTCATCCTGTGCACCGGAGATTGCCTCGGTGAGCAGGCTAATCGCCCCTATCGGGGTTTTGAGTTCATGAGACACATTCGCCACAAAATCTCTACGTGTAGTCTCCAGCTTTTTGGCTTCGGTTTGATCTTCCACCAAAAGCATCACGTAGCGTTCACCAAACTTTGCAGCTCTGGCATTTACCCAGAGTTGCTCGCGCTGCAGGCCAGAATCAATTTGTATCTCAACCTCGATAGGAACATTCGAGAGCCTGGATTGCTCAACAAGATTTAGTAGTGACGCGTGAATCAGATGACCATTTTGAACCAGCCCAAACTGAACCGCACCTGGTGAGGCTCTAAGAACTAGATTTCTTTCATCCAAAACAACACCGGCTGTTGCTAATACATCAACAACTTGCGCGGCTACAACCTCAAAGGCGTCGACCTGAGATTGATTGGATGCCCTAGCCTTCCCCATGCCAAAAATGCCCAAGAACCGGTCCTGTCTGTTGTGTTTACCAGGTTAACAACTTGTAATTACAAGGGTAAGTGTAAAATTAGATTCACACGACAAGTTTTCTGACGGTTTGGCATCAGTTAATCAGATGTTTGCATGTCGAGGAAACACTTATGTTTCATTCATCCAAGAACTCTTGATCTAGGGGAAGAAGAAAATGCGCGCAGTATTTCAGCAAGAATTGAGCGAAGTTCAATCCAGGCTCGTTAGCCTTGCAAAAGATGCCAAGACCATCATGGAGAAGGCGTCTGCTGCCTTTCTGAACTCCGACGTGTCGCTTGCCGATGAGGCCCTTGCTCTTACCGATGCTAATGAAGAGCGTGCCCTGGACCTCGATGAGCTAGTGATAAAGATTCTCGCCACCCAATCCCCGGTGGCAAAAGATCTGCGCATCTTGGTTTCCGCTCTTCGAATGAGCGCATCGATAGAGCGAATGGGATCTTTGGCCTCACACATCGCAGCAATTGCAAGATATCGCTATCCAGGAAACGCAATTCCAGCCTCGCTGCGAGCGACCTTTGAAGAAATGGCCAGACTCGACATCAAGCTAGCTGAGAAAGTAATCGGACTGCTAGAAGACACCGACATTGATGTGGCACGAGAGATTCAAGCTGATGACGAGGCCGTGGATTTGCTGCACCGAAGGGTGTTTGATGTAGTTCTTGGCCCAGATTGGTCAGAGAACGCCATGTTCACCGTTGACGTAACTCTTGCTTCAAGATATTTCGAACGCTTCGCAGATCACGTGGTGGACATTTCAGCCAAGGTCAGCTTTTTGCAGACCGGAGACTGGCAAGAACTTAGTTAGTGCTTACCTTGATTTGCCACCGAATCAGCTCCAGCCTTTGCAGCATCTGGGTCTAGGTAAGTTCCGCCGGGATTGATTGGCTTCAGATTCTCATCCAACTTATAGTGCAGCGGCATACCGGTTGGAATGTTTAGATCGGCAATGGCCTCATCGCTAATGCCATCCAAGTGCTTCACTAGGGCGCGCAGGGAATTACCGTGTGCGGTGACCAATACAGTCTTTCTCTCTCTTAGAGAAGCAACAATGTCGCTCTCCCAATACGGGAGCATTCGGACAAGAACATCCTTCAGGCACTCAGTTCTTGGCAGCGCTTCTCCAAGTGAGGCGTAGCGCTCATCGTGAGCCTGTGAAAATTTCGAGTCGTCATCAATCGGTGGTGGCGGAGTATCGAACCCACGACGCCAAATTTGAAATTGCTCCTGGCCATACTTTTCCAGCGTCTCCGCTTTATCAAGTCCTTGCAACGCGCCATAGTGGCGCTCATTTAGCTTCCAGGACCTTTTAGTTTCGATCCAGTTGAGACTCATTTCATCCAAGGCAATGTGTGCGGTGTTAATAGCGCGCTTCAAAACTGAAGTGTAAAGAACAGTCGGGACCAGTCCAGAAGCAGATATCAGCTCACCGGCCCGCTTGGCCTCACTCCTACCCTTATCGGTCAAATCGACGTCCACCCAGCCCGTGAAAAGATTTTTCTCGTTCCAAACGGAGTTGCCGTGTCGCAAAAGAATTAGGTTATAAGTCATGAGCGAAAGCTTAGTCAACAGCTGGCAGCAGAGCCCTGGCTTGAGAGGCATCGATCCCAGAGGCCACCGCCAAGTCCACATACAGCGGTCTAATTTCCAGTAGTAGCGCGGTTTCAGAAACTGAAAGCGGAGGATCAAACACCCTAGGGTTCAGTCCCGACGGGATTTTTCTCAAGTACTTTCTGGCTTTTAGGGTGACAGAAAAATCGTCCGACGTTTGCTCCAATAATTCTGTGGCGATAATAATCTTTCCAATCAAGTCCGCAAGCTGAGGCCTTGGCTTTTCATCGCGCACCAGAAAATCAACTCTACGGGTGAGCACTCGGAGGTTTCTGGTAGCTAAGTCCATTCCATCTGCAACTTGCAGCTGCTGGGCCATTTCTTTTTGTGCCCAGCGATAAACGGGAGATAAATTTGAAATCGCGATGGCAGAGTCCAGTGAACTGCGCCACCTATCAACCAGAGGCTGCGTCTTTCGAATGTCCTCGAGGGCTTGGTCTGCAAGTTCTTGGTTCGGCGTGCGCAGCACAGCTGCCACGTTTGAAAGCGTTGATCTAAAAACAAGGAACAGCTCTTTCGAGTCTTGTCTTGCAAGTTTGATTGGGTTTCTGGGCATCAATGAAACAAATACCAGCGCCACTACTCCGCCAACCAGCCCATCAATCGCCCGTTCAAAAATTCCAGAGACGGGTGTCTGCAGGAGTTGAACCAATACCGCCTGCAAGGCAACGGTGATTGTGAACGCGGGGTTTGACGTGAAAAGTCTTGCTAACAAAAGTGCCAGGAAAATTGCAAAAGCCAGTTGCAGAGCACCCTGACCAAAAAGCAAAAGCAAGGTTTCGCTTAGAACAACCCCGCTAAACATCGCAATTGCCGTCGATAGCACCTGCTTGGGCTTGGTGTCCCTGGCAAACCCCAGGGATGAGATAGCCACCGTTACGGCCAGTAGCGGAACCTGGTGCCCTAGAACATAACGAGCAAAAAGATAAGAAGTTAGCGCTGCCAAAACAATCTGCCCGATAGTCCAGAACGAGTCTTGAACGCGAGTAAAAGAAAACCTAATTACAAATCTGTTCATTTCTTACCGGTCAGCTTAAAAGCTGCCGGCCGAGGAAGATTGGCTGCTTTTCCAGCGTCGTGTGGAACTAGGACCTCTTGAGTGGCTAGGGTTTTGCTGTCGCCAGCTTGAACCAAAAGATCAAGGTAGGGAGTGTTCCTATTTATCAAAGCAAGCGCAATTGAACCAGCTTCATAGTGAAGCGCTCCAGCCCTGACTGTGCCAACCTCTTTGTCGTTGTAGAAGACCTTGTCACCCTGGTGAGCCATCACGTCGCCCTGTTCAAGATTTAGAATCACGAGCCGTCTTGGTGGATGTCCGAGATTATGAATTTTTGAGACAGCTTCTTGACCTCGATAACACCCTTTGCTCAAATGCACCGCTGAGGAAAGCCAGTCAAATTCGTGTGGCAGCGATCGGTTATCAATGTCAGTGACCTCGGGTCTGCCAGCGCTGATGCGCAGGCCGCCATAAGCGAGAAGGCCGGCCGGTTCCTTATCTTCTGGGACTCCTTCAATTAGATATTCTCGGTATCCAAATTTGGCGCGCTCAGCCGCATAGCGCACCGAGCCAACTGGGTCTGCTGAAAATCCATCAATCCAACATGGTGCCGAGTATTCAAAGAATCCACCAGCGACCAGCAGTTCTGGGCGTTCAACAATTTCAACCTTGGATCTAAAGACCATTTTTTTGAGCCAGGCCAGAATTCCTTCCAGATTAACCCTCGCTGTGATTAGCAGAGCACCGGTCTCGGTGATGATGATTTTCAATTGATGTTCGATGTGGCCCTGAGGTGTCAACAGCAATGCTTCTGTTGATTGGCCAGGTTTTAGGTTCAAAATGTTTTGAGTCAGCAGTGAGTGCAGCCAAGACTTTGTGTCTGGTCCTTGGATTTCAAAGACTGCCTGATCATCACGAGGAACATAAGCATCACCTGCAGCAAGCTTTCGCTGCTCAAGAAGCGGATTTCCAAAGTGGTCAGTCATCTTTTTTTACCAGCCTTGCCGACGCGTGCGACTTCAAGGGGCTGCCGATTGCGGCCATGTCCCAGGCCCAGAGCAAGGCGCCCTCAACCAATCCAAACATTCTTACCCCTGCGGAGTAATCCTTAGTGTTGGGTGATCTCAGCACCGCATCGGTTGCAATATCTACTCGCGCGCCTTTGATCTGACCAAAATACAGCTCTGAAACTGAGTCGGAATTTGAGATGATCGCCTCGATATCAAAGCCGCCGTTTTCATTGCGCATACTCTCAAGTTCTTCCCGAGTCTCAATGATTGGCTTCCCTGTTCCAGGAAGAAGCCCGGGTCCTGGGTCATGCTCACCGCTTGGCTTAGCTAGCAGCCAATAGCCGTGTTCTTGGCTGATGATTATCCCTTCGGAGTCTGAGAATGTCGACCGGTATTCCAACTTCCCGTTTTCAAGAGCAGTGAATTGACAAAGCTGAAAAAAATTGACTTCGGTGGCCTTTGATTGACCCACCGGGTAACTAACTACCCCTGAACCAGTCCAGGTTCCGAGCAAGAAAGTAAAGGGGGTAAGAGAGATCGGCAGGTCGTCTGGAAGGACGATCAAATTAGCTCTGCCCCTTAAATAGCTTGTAGAGCACCAAGGCGGATACTCCGGCAATGGCAACGGTGGCCAGCACCAAAAGGCCAGTAAAGAAAATTTCTATCGCCAACAACATAATCCCAAGTCTATCTTGCTAGCGCGATAACTGTCATGACACCCAAAATAGCGACGGTCCCAGCGGAGACGTACACCTGCTGACGAACAGTGTCTTTGGACGTTTTGGAAAGAAGGTGCCCGAGGCTCACAACTGCAATCGCAGACCCGGCAATTGCAGCAAAGGCAGTATAGAGAAGGTCGTCTGAGTAGCTTGCAAGCGCAATGATGCCCGCCGCTAGTACCGCTGCCCAAATGACAGAAATCTGTAACCACTGCTTGCTCACGCCTTGAACTCTACCCAAGACCAGCTCTAATCGGGCTATTATTTGCCTAAACGGAGGTGGAAACTTGGCAATTGTTCTATGTATCTCCCCCGATGCCCAAAACCCGCTGAGTGCACTTGATGCGTTGGGTCACCAACTGGTGCAAATCTCTTTCGACCCGCAGGCACTTTCTGACGCGCCACGGCACGACGTAGTGGTATTGGACTGTCGCCACAACTTGATGGGCGCCAAGTCAGTTGCGCGCATACTGCAGGCTGCCGGTTGGTCAAAACCACTAATGCTTGTCGCAAGCGAAAGTGTTCTCGCCGCGATTAGCGCCGACTGGGCACTCCAAGATTTTGTTCTGGAATCTGCCTCGCTCGGCGAGGTGGATGCTCGAATTCGTATTCTGCTGGATTCACCCGTGCATGGCGCAGTGCCCATGACGGCGGTCACCGGGTTGGTAATTGACCTGGATAGTTTCACTGCCAAGGTTTCGGGGCGCACTCTTGACCTGACCTTCAAAGAATTTGAACTTCTGCGCCACTTGAATGAAAACCCTGGGAGAGTTTTTTCCAGGGAGCAACTGCTGAGTGAAGTTTGGGGATACGACTATTTTGGTGGCACTAGAACAGTGGATGTGCACGTCAGAAGGCTCAGGGCGAAGCTTGGTGAGTTCGAATCATTGATCGGAACTGTCAGGAACGTTGGCTATCGCCTAAACCCAGATGGAAAGTCAGCAGAAGAAAATTAACCCGTTGGCAACTTTCAGGTGTCAGAATTGGTGTCATGTCCGAAGAAACCCAAATCATATTCCAGCCAGAATCCGAACCGGATCTGCCCGCTGGTAGGTTTCTTGATCGCGAGCTCAGCTGGTTGGAATTTAATCAGAGAGTTTTAGAACTGGCCGAGGATGACGCCATCCCGCTATTAGAGCGCGTCCACTTTTTGAGTATTTTTGCTTCCAACCTCGACGAATTTTTCATGGTTCGTGTTGCTTCGCTAAAGCGCAGAATCGCAACTGGCATCGCCGTTCAATCGGCATCTGGCCTGAACCCACAGGATGTCCTACAGAGAATTTCCAACAGAACCCGAGACCTTCAGGTTCGTCATGCCGAACTCTTTGTCGGTGAAATAGCTAGAGGGTTGGCTGAAAATGGTATCGACCTAGTTCACTGGTCAGCACTTTCAGTGGATCAGCAGGTCGCTCTCCAGGAATATTTCATGAACCAAGTCTTTCCAGTTCTAACACCTCTTGCGGTGGACCCAGCACACCCCTTCCCATATATTTCGGGTCTGTCGCTGAACCTTGCAGTGGTGCTTCGAAACCCAAAGACAATGGGTGAGCACTTCGCGAGAGTAAAGGTTCCGCCATTGCTTCCGAGGTTTGTGGCGGTACCTGGGGCCGGATCAACCTACATTCCTCTGGAAGATGTCATGGGCGAGTTCTTAGATGAGCTGTTCCCGGGAATGGAAGTATTGCAACACCATATTTTTCGCGTTACCCGTAACGAAGACCTGGAGGTCGATGAGGACGAGGGTGAGAACCTCCTGGTCCAACTCGAGAAAGAGCTGCTTAGGCGCCGCTTTGGGCCGCCGGTTAGGCTTGAGGTCGCAGATGATGTTGATCCTCAGGTGCTGAGCCTGCTTCAGCGAGAACTGGATATTTCGACCTCAGACGTTTATCACTTACCCGAGCCGCTTGACCTTTCGAGCCTTACTGCCCTGGCATTTTTACCGCGTCCGGAACTGCACTTTGAGCCACACCAAATCACAACTAATCGCTACTTGGAAGCCGACGAAGACGAAGCGGCCGACATCTTTGCCTCGCTTAGAGAGCGAGAAGTTCTGGTTCATCATCCCTACGAAAGCTTCGCGACTAGCACTCAGGCATTTCTGGAACAGGCCGCCGCAGATCCACAGGTCTTGGCGATAAAGCAAACTCTCTATCGAACATCTGGAGACTCACCTATTGTTGACGCTCTGATTGATGCTGCCGAAGCAGGCAAGCAGGTTTTGGCACTGGTGGAGATAAAGGCAAGATTCGACGAGAAAAACAACATCGGCTGGGCCAGGAAACTTGAAGCTGCCGGTGTTCACGTGGTTTACGGAATTGTCGGCCTCAAGACTCACTGCAAGCTTTCCCTGGTTATTCGTCAGGAAGGCAGTCAACTGCGTCGCTACTGCCACATCGGAACTGGAAATTACAATCCAAAAACCGCTCGCTACTACGAGGACTTTGGTCTACTAACCGCCAGGGAATCTGTCGGTGAAGACCTGACTCAGTTATTCAACCAGCTATCTGGGTTCTCAACCGAACCTTCCTACACCTCAATTCTGACATCTCCGGTTGGAGTGCGAGAGGGGCTAGTTGAGCGAATTCAACGTGAGATTTCCAATCATGAGGCTGGCAAGCCTGCCAAAATTCGGTTCAAGCTGAATTCGCTGGTTGACGAACAAATCATTGATCAGCTCTATTTTGCCTCGACAGCAGGTGTCCCAATTGAGATTGTCGTGCGTGGCATGTGCGCCCTAAAGCCTGGAATACCTGGATTGAGCGAAACAATAACTGTTCACTCGGTTCTTGGGCGGTACCTAGAGCACAGCCGTATCTTCTACTTTGAAAATGCAGGTGACCCTGACGTCTTTATCGGAAGCGCAGACATGATGCACCGGAACCTGGACAGAAGAGTTGAGGCGATCGTAAAAATCACCCAGACCGACCAAATAAAAGAACTAAACGATCTATTCGAATTAGCAATGAGCAATAAAGCTGCAGTCTGGGAACTTGAGACTTCTGGAATCTGGCGACGAGATTCTCGGGATGAAAATGGTAACCCCCTAATCGATATGCAAGATGAGCTCATGGCCAGAACTCTCACCAAAAAGGCAAATCGCTAGTGACGGTTTATGCAGCTGGTGCGGTTTGCTGGCGACTTAACAAAGGGCAGCTTGAACTGGCCCTGGTCTACCGTGGTGTTTATAAAGACTGGACTTTTCCCAAGGGAAAGCTTGACCCTGGAGAGCACCTACCGGAAACCGCTGTGCGCGAAGTTGAAGAAGAAGTGGGACTGCGGATTCGACTCGGAAGAAAGCTCTCGGTTCTTAGATACAAACTTCCCTCTGGCGAAATAAAAGAGGTGCACTACTGGGCATCTAAGGTCAAAGATAAAGCGATTGCCAAGTCAAAATTCACTCCGAACAAAGAGATCGCCGCTGTTGAGTGGCTCTCGGTCGAAGATGCCCGCCCAAAACTAACCTACGATCACGATCGCCAGCTCTTGGAGCAGGTCAATAGCTTCCATGCTGCCGGAGAGCTGGAAACCAGGGGTCTAGTGATTCTGCGTCACACCACAGCCACCCCCAGAGCTGAGTGGTCTGGCGAAGAGGCGAAGCGACCACTACTGCCAGAAGGGAAAAAGCAAGCAAAGCGCTTGGTTACCCTGCTTGATGCATATGGCCCAAAGCGGCTTGTCACAAGCCCATGGACCAGATGTCAGCAAACTGTGTTGCCACTTTCAAAAGCTAGAAACAGAACCTTGATTGAGCGCTCACAGCTCACTGAGCTGGCGAACCTCAAGGGTCCCAGGAAAACCAAAAACGTAATCGAGGACACATTCGAGCAAACGAAGAATGCTCTTATTTGCTCCCACCGCCCCGCGCTTCCCACAATCATCGAGACTTTCGGAAAGTATGCGACAAAAACTATTGGGGAATCGCTAAAGAGTGAAACAGTGTTAGCGCCGGGAGAGTTTTTTGTGTTGAGGATCACGCTTGGATCAAAGCCGAGGGTAATCGACTATGAGCGGGTCAACCTAGAGGCAAAACTTAGCTCCTAATTCATCATTTGTTTACTTGGATAACAAGCCAAGTTTCCCTGCTCTTCCTAACTTAGGCCTCACCTAACAAAAATAAGGAAGGGTCATTCATGAAAAACGTCCTCAAGCTCGGTGCTGTAGCGGCTGTTGGCACCCTGGTGCTAGCTGGTTGTGCGGCCAACGAACAAACCGCAGAGCCAACTTCTGGTGGAGCAACTTCCGAGACTGCAGTTGTCGAAACACTCTCTGGAACGCTAAATGGTTCCGGAGCATCGTCCATGGCTGCAGGACAAGAGGCATGGATTGCCGCTTTCCAGATCGCCAACCCTGGAGTAACGGTCAACTACGACCCAACCGGGTCTGGAACTGGTCGTGCACAATTTTTTGAGGGTGCCACTTCTTTCACAGGGTCAGACTCCTATTTCAAGGATGAGGAACTAGCCGGTGAGTTCCCAAGCTGCGTTCCTGGAACCCTTCCTTGGGAGTTCCCAATTTGGATCTCACCAATTGCGGTCATTTTCAACCTCGATGGAATTTCCAGCCTAAACATGGAGGGCCCGACAGTTGCCGGCATCTTCGCTGGCAAAATCACAATGTGGAATGACGCGGCAATCGCAGCTGCAAACCCAGGCGTAACTCTTCCTGAGCTTTCCATCACAGCGGTTCACCGCTCGGACGAGTCCGGTACCTCAAAGAACTTCACTGATTATCTGGCTGCTGTGGCACCAGATGTCTGGACTGTCGGAGCTATTGAAGCTTGGCCTGCGGAGTATGGCGGCGAAGGAGCACAGGGAACCAGCGGTGTTGTTTCAGCTGTTACAGGCGGTAACGGAACAATCGGTTATGCGGACGCATCTCGCGCCGGTGACCTAGGTACCTTGGCCGTGAAGGTCGGATCTGACTACGTTGCTTACTCAGCAGAAGCTGCTGCAGCTGTTGTGGACGCATCCCCGCTGGTTGAAGGACGTGAGTCGTTCGACCTAGCAACCAAGATCGACCGCAACACAACCGCTTCAGGTGCTTACCCGATTGTGTTAGTTAGCTACCTAATGGGTTGCAACGACTACCTTGACGACGAGCAGGCGGTACTGGTTCGTGCATGGGCATCGTTCCTAGTTTCTGAGGAGGGACAGCAGGCTGCTGCCACCTCAGCGGGAAATGCACCGATTTCTGCTGCCCTTCGTGCAAAAGCACAGGCCATCATTGACGCAATCCAGTAACTGAACATTTGGTGAATAGAACCCGGCTTAGGTCTCCTAGGCCGGGTTTTATTTACTACGTTGTTACCTAGACAAACGAATGGGCAATCCGATGACAGCTACCAAGCCAAAGGCGATCAGACGCCTCGGTGATGTCATCTTTGCAAATCTGGCATTTTTTGCTGGCGTGAGCATTTTGGCAACACTGGCAACAGTTGCAGCGTTCCTCTTTGTCCAGTCAATACCGGCCTTTACTGGCCCTGAAATCGCTGCCGCGGAAGATGGCTTCTGGAACTATGTTTTCCCGTTTGTCTTCGGAACTGTGTACGCATCGATAATTGCGCTAATCATTGCAACCCCACTTGCAATCGGAATCGCCCTATACATTTCACACTTCGCCAACCGGAGATTCGCACAGCTGCTGGGATATGCTGTTGACCTTCTGGCTGCTATTCCCTCCGTTGTCTATGGGCTCTGGGGGATTTTGGTTTTGGCTCCTTTTTTGAACCCCACTTTCATGTGGCTCAACGAAAATCTCGGTTGGATTCCATTCTTCGCTGGTCAGGTTTCTGCCACTGGCCGCACAATGCTAACCGTTGGCATTGTCCTGGCGATTATGGTGCTGCCGATAATGGCTGCTCTTATACGTGAAGTCTTTCTTCAAACACCTAGGCTCCACGAGGAGGCAGCCCTTGCACTCGGCGCCACTCGCTGGGAAATGATCAAGATGGCGGTCTTGCCATTTGGAAGGACTGGCATCATCTCAGCGGCAATGCTTGGGCTAGGCCGGTCACTGGGTGAAACCATGGCGGTCGCAATGGTTTTGTCACCGGCTGCAGTAATCAACTTTGCTGTTTTGACATCGTCGAATTCCAACACAATTGCGGCCAACATCGCGCTTCAGTTTCCTGAAGCTGGCGGTAACTACTCGAACCTACTAATTGCAACCGGACTGGTGCTATTTGCCATAACGATGGTTGTGAACATGATTGCCAGGTGGATCATCAGTCGTCGAGCTGAGTTTTCGGGGGCCAACTAATGACCTCGCAAGTAACTTCATCTTTTCAAGGAACCGCTGACCTACCCAAGTGGGTGTCTCCAGCGATGCTTCTGGCTTTTTTCTTGGGTTCCTTTACCCTCCAGGTAATGCTTGCGTCATCGACCGAGCAAAATGAATTAAATCTGATTCCAGTGGCAGTGTTCGGGCTCGTCGGATATGCAGTTGCCCTTTACGCGCTATCACGCTTTGTTGAAGGGCGCCGAAAAGCAACCGATCGGTTGGTGACGATTTTGGTCACCGCTGCATTCTCTCTGGCCCTGATTCCGTTGCTCTCGCTTGCGTACACGGTTGTTCAAAATGGAGTTGCCAGGTTCGATGCCGAGTTCTTTACTTTTTCGATGCGAAACATCGTCGGCGAGGGTGGTGGCGCACTTCATGCGATAATCGGAACCCTTGAGATCACAGGTATCGCAACTCTTATCTCGGTTCCGATAGGTATTATGGCGGCGATTTATCTTGTGGAGTACGGCCGCGGAACAATCGCCAGACTCGTAACTTTCTTCGTTGATGTTATGACCGGGGTTCCTTCCATTGTTGCCGGCCTTTTTGCCTATGCGCTGTTTGTTATTTTCTTTGGCCCTGGAGTGCGCATGGGCTTGGGCGGAGCAATAGCCCTGAGCGTCTTGATGATTCCGGTGGTCATTCGCGCCACCGAGGAGATGCTAAAAATCGTGCCGAATGAGCTCCGCGAGGCCGCCTACGCCCTGGGAGTGCCCAAGTGGTTGACAGTTATCAAAGTGGTGTTGCCAACAGCGCTGGCCGGAATTGCAACCGGAGTCATGATCTCCATTGCACGAGTAATTGGTGAAACTGCACCGCTGCTGATTATCGCCGGGTTCACGGCGTCAATGAACTACAACCCATTCGATGAGCGCATGATGACTCTCCCCGTTTTTGTTTACACCTCATACGCAAACCAGGGAGTTGACATGCAGTCTTACGTTGACAGGGCGTGGGCCGGTGCGCTCACCCTGATGCTCATCGTGATGGTGCTGAATCTTGTTGCCCGCCTAATCAGTAAGTACTTTTCTCCGAAGGGATAGCCCATGTCAAAAAGAATCGAACTCCAGAAGCTAAACGTTTACTACAGCAGCTTCTTGGCTGTTGAAGACGTGAACATGGTGATTGAACCTAAAGCAATAACCGCGTTTATCGGCCCTTCGGGTTGCGGCAAGTCAACTTTGATTCGGACCCTGAACCGCATGCATGAGGTGATCCCAGGAGCGAGGGTAGAAGGTCAGTTGCTGATGGATGGCGAAGATGTTTATGGGCCTGATGTTGATCCGGTAAGAGTGCGAAGACAAGTAGGCATGGTCTTCCAGCGACCAAACCCATTCCCAACAATGTCTATCAAGGACAATGTGCTGTCTGGCTACAAGCTCAACAACTCCAGAATGTCAAAGACTGAAGCGGAAGAGCTCACCGAAAAGGCGCTGGTCGGAGCAAACCTTTGGAATGAAGTCAAGGATCGGCTAGACAAGCCAGGATCTGGCCTTTCAGGCGGACAGCAGCAGCGACTCTGCATTGCCAGGGCAATTGCAGTTGAGCCAGATGTGATTTTGATGGATGAGCCAACGAGTGCCCTGGATCCAATTTCAACCGCGGCCATCGAAGACTTGGCAGTAGAGCTCAAGGAAAAGTTCACGGTTGTCATAGTCACTCACAACATGCAGCAGGCATCCAGGATCTCCGACATGACCGCTTTTTTCACCATTGCCGGAACCGGCATGCCCGGCAAGCTAATTGAGTATGACAAGACTGAAAAAATATTTTCTAACCCCGCCGAGCAACAAACTGAGGACTACGTATCTGGTCGCTTTGGCTAGAAATAAAATTGAACAAAACTAGGCTGGAAGTGAAATGATAAAAACTGTCACGTCAGATCTAGAAACTTTTACCAACAAGGCGGGGAAACCGGCCATGGTTTTAGTGACCGGTGCCACCGGTTATATCGGTGGTCGATTGATAAGAGAGCTCCTCAGCCACAACTACCGCGTTCGAGTGCTAGTTCGAGATGCAAAAAGAATCAGTGACTATCCGTGGCAGGCAAATGTAGAAGTTGTTGAAGGTGATGCCACCGATCCTGCAGTCATTGCCAAGGCGCTAAACAAGGTCGACCTTGCCTACTACCTGTTGCATGCGCTTATGGTTTCCAAAGACTTCGAAGCCAAAGAACGAGAACTGGCTGAAGTCTTTGGCAAAGTCGCCAAGGAAAACAAAGTTTCACGGATTGTGTATCTCGGCGGCATGATTTCAAACGATAACCAACTTTCTCCACACATGTCTGCCAGGGCAGAAACAGGTCAGATCCTCAGGGAATCAGGCGTTCCAACTATTGAACTGCGAGCAGGGGTTGTTATCGGATCTGGCTCGGCCTCTTTTGAGATGCTTCGACATTTGACCGAGCGACTGCCATTTATGGTCACACCAAAGTGGCTGCTGAATAAAATTCAGCCGATTGCCATCAGGGACGTACTGCGTTATCTGATCGGCTCCGCAACCTTGGACAAAAAGATAAACAAGGATTTTGACATCGGGGGGCCTGAGGTTTTCAGCTACCTCGAAATGATGCAGGTCTATGCCGAGGTTGCAGGCCTCAGAAGGCGAATCATCATTCCACTGCCCGTTCTGACACCAAGACTTGCCTCGGGCTGGATTGGTCTGGTCACACCTGTTCCCGTGACCCTTGCCAAACGCCTAGTTGCATCTTTGAAGCACGATGTGGTGGCAAGAGACAACGCTATTAGAGATTTGATTCCCGAGTCCAAAGATGGCATGACCGACTTCCGGACCGCTGTGGGACTGGCGCTGAGTCGCGTGAAGTCACTCGAGGTTGAAACCAGGTGGAGCAATGCTTCTGTTCCTGGGACTCCTTCAGAGCCTTTACCGACAGACCCGAGCTGGGCGGGAGGTTCAATGTATGTGGACCACCGAGAATTTGTCTCGGGTGACTCCGTGGAAAAAATTTGGGAACGAGTTGAAGCAATTGGCGGTAGTAACGGCTATTCAACAGCAACCTGGGCGTGGGAGCTTCGCGGCCTTATGGATCTTGTGGTTGGCGGTGTCGGGCTGCGCAGAGGAAGGCGTGACCCGAAAACTCTCATGGAAGGTGAGTCGTTGGATTTTTGGCGAGTAGAAGAAATTGCCAGGCCCAAGCTCTTGCGACTTCGCGCTGAGATGAAAATGCCTGGGCTTGCCTGGCTTGAATTCCAGGTCTCCAAGCTGGAAGACGGAAGATCGCTGCTGATTCAAAAGGCCTACTATCACCCGCATGGGTTGGCAGGACACCTTTACTGGTGGATGGTCTCGTTCATGCACGGCATCGTGTTTCCTTCGATGGCAAAGAAACTTAGCGGCGGCAAAGCCAGAAAGGTTTCTAACAGCTAGGCTTTCTCGGTGCCTAAAACCCGTCTAGCAGTAATCGCCCTATTGGGTGTTGGCTTTGTTTGGGGAGCAGCTTTCGTGCTAATGAAAGATGCCATCGAACAGCAGCCATACATGGACTTTTTGGCAACCAGATTTTCAATCGCCGCCATTGCAATGATTCTTCTTCGGCCGAGAGTTGCACTTTCGTTCAAGCCCGGAGACCTAAAATTTGGTTCCATTATTGGAATTGTTCTCGCCCTGGGCTTTATTACACAGACCCTCGGGCTGAGCCTCACAACTGCTGCAACCAGCGGATTCTTGACCGGGCTCTATGTCGTTTTTACGCCACTTATTGCATGGCTTTTCACTCGCAAAAAGTTTGCCACCAGAGTTATTATCGGAGTCATTTTGGCTGCGGCCGGGCTTGCAATTTTCTCTGGCACCGCGACTGACGTTGAGTTTCGAATAGGACAGCTCTGGCTCGTCCTTTGCGCAGTGTTTTTTGCTATCCACATTCTGCTCTTGGGTGCCTATGGCAAGGGCAGAAGCTCATACCGGATGGCGATGATCCAGATTTCTTTCGCGGCAGTCACTTGCTGGGCGTTTGCCCTCGCAGATGGCTACCAGCCCCCGCCAAACTTTGAAGTTTGGTTCGCGGTGCTATTCACCGCCCTGCTGTCGACGGTAATCGCCTTTTGGGTTCAGACCTGGGCACAGACGTTGATTGATCCTGCGAGAGTTGCTCTTCTGATCACCAGCGAGGTTATCTTCAGTGCAGCACTGGCCGTAGGACTTGGCCAAGAACCATTGACTGTTGCAATGGTTGTCGGTGGCGGCATCATGCTGACCGCAATGCTCATCGTCGAGTGGCCAACCCAGTCGGAACCGGAAATCCCGCTAGAGGCCAAGCTCCACGAATAGTTTCTGCAGGGTCCTGTTTGCAGCAAGTTCTTTTTTGGAACGGCACATGTCGACCGGCAGCCTTCTTCTAAGCAGGTCCTCCCTACTGGTGACATGTTCATGTTTTGCAATGTGGCGAATCTCTTGCGAGGTGACTCCGAGTCCATCAAAGATGTCCTCCAGGTTTCCCTCACCAATAATTTCAAAACCAACTGCCCCGTGACGACGCCAAATCCCATCGGCTATTAGGCCTGCGGATTCCGCGGATGCCCTAGAAGCTACGAGCTCGAAAAACTCTTGCTTTCGGATTTGATCACCTTCGCCAAACCAATTTTTAGGCTTGGTTGTTTTATGTCCCAGCTGAGAGAGTTCGTGCACCACTTCTTGACCGACGTTGAGACAATCGGTCAGCTTTCCACCAAGGATTGTGACAACTGATAGATCTTTATTGGCCTCGATTGCATGCTTGCGACTCAACTGATGCCAATCAGCTACATCGCCAGATTGGCCGGCATCGATTACCAGAGGTCTGACCCCGGATCGCTCCGAAACCACATCGGCGCTCGTAATAGGGTCTGCTAGCTCCATCTGCGCGTTTACCTGCTTAATGACGAACTCGGTATCTTCCTTGGTGACCTTTGTGTGGGGGTCCTTCACTCGAGTGTCGGTGGTCCCAACCATCGAACGATCCCCCATTGGTAACACGTAAAACAGTCGCTCTTGCTCGTCCCAGAACGCAAGCACTTGATATTCATCGGTTAGCTTGCGATTAAGCACCAGATGAATGCCTTTTGAGAGCACCAAGTCTGCGCTAGTTGGAGAGCCCAATAAATCCGAAACATTTTTCGCGAACGGACCGGTTGCGTTGATTACGCTTTTCGCAGTCACTGTCTCAGAGTTTGCGCCTGAAAGCTTCAACTGCCATCCTGCGTTGGAATGGGTGGCGCTTTTCAGCTCAGTGTAGGTCTTTAGCTCTGCTCCGTCAGAAATGGCATGGCGAACAAAATCAAAAACGAATCGTGAGTCGTTATCTGGAAGCTCCGCGTCGTAATACTTGATAGCAGTCCTGCCAGATTTCAAGTTCGGTTCAATCTGCTTTGCAGTCTTTGCCGAGTAACTCGACGGAGCCCTTGTTCCAAAAAGACCAATACCCCAGTAAAACAGTGTTCCAAAAGTTCCAAGAAGTCTGCCAAATGGAGCAGTTGGACCAAGCGAGGCTAGAAACCCGATCTGCCTGATCTGGTTCGGGTAATGACGCATTAGCCGGTTCCTGGCGAGGCACAACTTAAATACCAATCCGAATTCGTAGCCCTGCAAATACTTGATGCCGCCCCAGACTAGGTTGCTTGACTGCTGGGAGGTAAAGTTTGCGATATCACCCTTATCGATAAGCAAAACACTCAGTCCCGCGGCGCTGGCAGCGGCAGCGGCAACTGCTCCGTTGATTCCAGCACCAATGATCACCACATCATATTGAGCGTTTTTGTTCGAATTCGTTTGATTTTGTTTGGCCACACTGCAAGCATAGAAGCACTAAGTCTTAGATGGAAGCTGATTCGGTTTCAAGGAGGAAATTGATGTCAATTTTGGCACTTGATGCCGGCACTACAGGCGTGACCGCTCTTATTGTTAGCGATACGGGCCACATCACTGCGCGCGGCTATAAAGAATTCACGCAGTACTTTCCGCAGTCGGGCTGGGTTGAGCATGACCCAGAGGAAATCTGGCAGGCCTGTCTAGCGGCAACCGAACAAGCGCTTGAGCAGGCCGAAGTAAAAATCCGTTGCATAGGTGTAACTAATCAGCGCGAGACAGCGGTGGTTTGGGACAGGGTCGATTTGAGTTCGCCTGCCAAGGCCATCGTCTGGCAGGACCGCAGGACTTCCATATTCAAAGATGAGCTTGACCAAAAAAACACCGACGACTGGATTCGGATCAGAACCGGACTGAATATTGACCCCTACTTCACTGCCAGTAAGTTCCTGTGGTGGCAGCGGAACTTACCCGATGTTTGGGCCGGGGTGGACTCTGGTAAGTATGCGCTTGGGACAATTGACAGCTACCTGATCGCGAGGCTAACCGGAGGACAGTCGCACATCACCGATGCCAGTAACGCGTCTAGGACGCAGCTAATGGCGCTTGGTACCTGCCAGTGGGACGACGAGCTCCTAGAGGTATTTGGAATACCAAAAACTGCTCTTCCAGAAATCACTTCCAGCTGGGGGGAGCTTGCAAAAACAAGCCCAGCTCACTTCCTTGGCCTGGATGCTCCGATTACCGGCAATGCAGGTGATCAGCAGGCGGCACTGTTTGGCCAACTGGCTTTTAATGAAGGTGAATCGAAAGCCACATATGGCACCGGAGCTTTTATTCTGGCCAACACCGCCGAGAAAGTCGTTGAAAGCACTCACGGTCTGCTGACCACGGTCGCCTGGCAGGCACCGGATGGCAAGCCAACCTATGCCCTTGAAGGTTCAGTATTCGTCGCCGGTGCGGCCGTGCAGTGGCTCAGAGATGGGCTTGGCATCATCGATAAAGCTTCGGCAGTCGAGGCGCTAGCTAGAAAAACACAGGGTTCGGAGGGTGTTGTTTTCATGTCCTCGCTCACCGGTCTTGGGGCACCCTTTTGGCAGCCGGATATTAGAGGGTCTCTCTTTGGAATCACGCGGGGAACCACCGATGCCAACATCGCCTATGCCACTCTCGAGGCGATTGCCTTTCAGGTCAAGGCAGTCTTAGATGCAATGGAGCTCGACATGGGCTCGCCCATCCCAGCGCTCAATGTTGACGGCGGTGCTGCGGCGAACGACCTGCTGCTTCAGATTCAGTCTGACCTAATCGGAAAAGATGTCCTCCGAGCTACCAACCTAGAATCAACCGGACTCGGAGCAGCGCTGCTCGCCGGTCTTGGTGTCGGCATTTGGAACAGCATGGAAGAGTTAGCCGAGCTGAACCCAACTGATAAAAGCTTCAGCCCAAAAATTGACCGGAAGGCTAGTTATGTGCACTGGCTCAAGGCTCTAGGTGCGACCGAATGGTTCCACAAAAACTAAGCTAGGCACATGTACCAGCCGGAATCGAAACTTGCAGCGCAGGCGCTGAGTGCCGGCTATGCGGCAGACAAGGTGATCGAGAATCTGGATCTTGAAATCTCCAAGGGCTCAGTAACCGCAATCATTGGTGCCAACGGCGCTGGCAAGACATCTCTGCTAAAGGCGCTGGCTAGGAAAATACCGGCTGCAAGCGGGGCGGTGCTTTTGGATGGCGTTTCAATCACCAGCCTAACCAAAACGGAAATCAACAAGAGCATTGGCTTTTTGGGAGCAATACCGGCGGCCAAGAACCTGGAGACTATTTTTGATTTGGTGGCACGGTCTGCAATGGCTGCCCACCAAATTTCACGGATTTCGCCCAAGCTCCGAGAAGAAATTGAGATGTTGCTTGAGCGGACCTCACTTACCGCCGTAAAAGCGAAAAAGGTAGGTGAACTTTCCTCCGGTTATAGGCAGTGCGCGGTAATTGCCGCAGCACTGGTGAAAAATCCAGCGGTGCTGCTACTTGATGAGCCGACCAGCTCTCTGGACTATTCTCATCAACTTCAGGTTATGAACCTGCTGTCATCCTTGAGGCGCGAACGGGGAATGACTATCGTCGCTGTGATTCATGACCTAAACCTTGCAGCACGGTTCGCCGATCAAATAGTAGTTTTGAAAAATGGCTCAATCGTTGCCACAGGTGACCCCTGTGATGTCATTACGCCAAACAACCTGGCTGACGCCTTCAACATTCTTGCCAGGGTTATTGAAGACCCGGTTGCAAAGACACCGCTGGTTATCCCCATCCGCCAGCTCGGTTAGTAGCCATTCTGAGTCAAGGGCCCCATAATAGGAACGTAGTTCACTTCAGGTGAAGGCGCAGTTATTAGCAGTGACACCACATAGGTTTGCGCCTACCAGTGAACGAGGGCAAGGACTGGGCCCAATCTCATGAATCGGTCACGTTTGGTTGTGAAAATAAATGCGCATCTTGCTAATTGGAGCAGGTGGTGTTGGCGATGCAATCGTCAAAATTGCCTCGAATCGTAATTTCTTTGAAAAAATAATTGTTTCTGACTACGACATCGCTCGTGCCGAGAAAAGTGTCGAATGGGTGAAGAGTCACTCTCCCGCCGCTGCCGACAAATTTGAGGCAGCTCAAATAGACGCCAGTGACCCAAATAATGTGGCCGCTCTTGCCAAAAAAGTGCAAGCAAGCCACATCATGAATGCCGTGGAGCCAAAGTTTGTGCAGAGCATTTTTGATGGAGCACTGAAGGCGCAGGTCAACTACATGGACATGGCTATGAGCCTCAGCCACGTCCACAAGACAGACCCCTTCAATACTCCAGCTGAAAAGCTAGGTGACTGGCAGTATGACAAGCACGCCGAGTTTGAAAAGGCGGGTCTGCTTGCTCTGATTGGAACGGGCGCTGAGCCTGGAATCTCAAACATCTTCGCCCGATATGCGGCGGATCACTTGTTTAGCGAGGTTGATGAAATCACGGTGCTGGATGGCGGCAACCTAGTGGTTGTAAACGATGAGGGCGAGGAAATCTTTGCACCGTCTTTTTCGATCTGGACCGTCATTGAAGAGTGTCTGAACCCTCCACTGATGTGGGAAAAGGATCGTGGCTGGTTCACAACAGAACCTTTCAGCGAGCCAGCATTTTTCGAATTCCCAGGTGGAATCGGACCAATTGAGTGTGTAAACGTCGAGCACGAAGAGGTCAACATGCTCCCCCGCACCATGAATGCCAAGAAGGTCGCATTCAAGTACGGCCTCGGCACCGAATTCATTGGAGTCCTAAAGACCCTTCACGCTCTTGGGCTAGACAAAACTGAACCTGTCTCGGTTCGCTCGGCCAACGGCCCCGCCAAAATCGCACCAAGGGACTTGGTGGCAGCCGTGTTACCAGATCCAGCGTCACTGGTCGATGTTATGACCGGAAAAACCTGTGCTGGGACGCTTGTAACTGGTAAGGGCCTAGATGGTAAAGCCAGGGCAACTTACCTTTACCACGTTGCAGATACCAGTTGGACCGCGGCGCACTATGACGCTCAGGCAGTTGTTTGGCAGACAGCGTTGGTCCCAGTGATTGCCCTTGAACTCTTGGCGAAGGGCCTGTGGAATGCCACTGGCGTTAGGGGTCCTGAGGAATTTGATGCCAAGGTGTTTTTGGGCCTAATGTCCTCTGAATACTCTCAAGAGTGGGGCTCTCAGGATAGAAATCCTGAAAACCCAGCTGTGATTGACGAGAATTGGAATAAATAGTCAACACGGAGTGTTTATTAGACTGTTGTTCATAAAATAATCTCAGGAACACTTTCAGCTGGCTATCAGTTGAAGAGATTAGGTTTATAAGTATCTAGAAAAGCAGGAGAGAAGCTGAATGCGTATTTCAAAGAAGTGGATTCCATCTATTGCAGTTCCAGCAGTCATCGCTGCAGGAGCCGTTGCGGTGCCATTGCAAGCGAACGCGGTTGACCTACCTGACCTGAGTGCCAATGAGGTCATGGTGCTGATGCAGCAAAGCGAAGTTCAATCTTTCTCGGGAACCATTGTCAAAGTCAGCGACATGGGGCTACCAACTTTGGAATTCAGCTCGATGGTCTCAGAAGAGATGGTCGCTGAGATGGAAGAGAAGATGCCGGAGGAGTTTGCAGACTTCGTTCCAGCCGTCATCGAGTCGAACATCTTGACGCAAGCAGTAGAGCTGATTTCCGGTACTCACCGGATCAGGGTTTACAACTCTGGAACCGACAAGCTTCGTGCCCAAATTTTGGACCCAATGTCCCAGCGCGACTTGATCGTAAATGGTGACCAGTTCTGGATCTATGACGCCAAGATGGCTACTGCTGTCAACGGAACAATTGAGATGGAACAAGACCCTGCTAAACAAGCTGAGGCTGAAAAAGCCATCACGGATTACGCGGCGTCTGTAGCCCTGGATTTGACCTCACCAGAGGCAATTGCCGACTACTTGGTGTCAATGATTGGTGACAGCAGCAATCTTTCAGTCGGAACAGACCACAGCGTTGCTGGCAGGACTGCCTACGAACTTATTCTTACCCCGAATGTTGATGGCTCACTCGTTGAACGAGCAAAGCTTTCAATTGACTCAGAAACCGGAATGCCACTGAAGGTTGAGGTGTTCTCCGCGTCTCAGGTGGATGCTGCAATGTCAGTCGGTTTCGAATCCATCAGCTTCGGTGCGATAGACCAGTCACTGTTCGACTTCACTCCTCCAGCTGGAACCGAGGTTTCTTCCCTCGATTCAAGTGATTACGAGGCAGGTGACAAGGATTCCGCCGACTACGCAGAGAAGACTGAACCAGAGATCCTTGGTGAAAATTGGTTGAGCGTTGTGCACCTAGCCGCAATGCCAACTGAGATCCCAGCAGACCTGATGTCAAATGAACTATTCGGTGACATGTTTACTGAAGTCCAGGGTGGTCGAGTACTTACAAGCGCACTGGTCAATGTTTTGATAACTGACTCAGGTGATGTCTACATGGGTGCTGTGACGATCGACTACTTGCTCAGCGTCGCCAACTAACCTCCACCATGACTCAAGGCCAAGAGCTGGCCATAAGGACCAGTTCGCTTACCAAGCAGTTCGGTTCTCAAAAGGCCGTATCTGAGATCAGCCTTTCGGTTCCTCGCGGATCTGTCTTTGGCTTTCTGGGGCCCAACGGCTCTGGAAAGACCACGACAATCAGAATGATTCTTGGTCTTGCAGACGCATCAGAGGGCGAGATTGAACTCCTCGGTCATCCGATTCCAAAGCAACTCGAGCAGGCGCTACCAAAAGTCGGTGCTCTGGTGGAGGGTCCGGCCTTCTATCCCTACATGTCCGGGAGAAATAACCTAATCCGGATCGACTCGGCCGATCGGTTTTCAGAGGCAAAGACTCGCAAGCAAAGGGTGGACTCGGCCCTTGAGCGCGTTGGCCTGACCAACGCATCAAAAAAGAAGGTTCATGCCTACTCACTGGGAATGAAGCAGCGGCTTGGACTTGCCAATGCCCTGCTAAAACCAAGAGAAATTCTTATCCTCGATGAGCCCACAAATGGTCTTGACCCCCAGGGAACCCGAGAGGTTCGCAATCTGATTCGCTCGCTTGCAGCCGAGGGAATCACCATTTTTGTCTCCAGTCACCTATTGAGTGAAATTGAGCAACTCTGCAGCCACCTGGCGGTTATGACGGCGGGCAAGATTGTGGCGCAGGGAAATATTCAAGAACTAAGAAACGAATCCCAAACCCGACTGGTCTTGAAGGCCGATCGCATTGACGAACTGGTTGAGCTGCTAAAGAGCCAAGGATTATCAAAAATCTCTCTCAAGCCAGATCGCATCGTGGTCCCAGTGCCAACAAATTTCGACGCGGCAACTTTGAATCAACTACTCGTGAAAAAGAAGTTCATGGTTTCCGAGATCCGTCTAGAGCAAC
The DNA here is from genome assembly GCA_002390305.1 of Micrococcales bacterium UBA4448. Lineage (GTDB taxonomy): Bacteria > Actinomycetota > Actinomycetes > Actinomycetales > Microbacteriaceae > Aquiluna. The sequence continues at coordinate 29,399 of DGPE01000076.1, forward strand.
CGAGCCTTGAAGAATACTTCGTGAATCTAACCGGAGAGGGGTTTGAAGTTGTTCGCTAAATCTCTCAGCATGTCACTGATGCTTTCGGAACTAAGAGTTATGTTTACCAGGCGCAGAACCTGGGCCATGCTCGCGGCCGTTGCCTTGATACCTATCTTGCTGGCATTCGCCGTGGCCCTGACTGCCGAGGAGTTGGCGCCTGGAGAGGGCCCGCCTTTTCTTAGTCAGGTTACGCAGAACGGCCTTTTCACCGGCTTCACAGCCACCCTATTGGCGCTGCCACTGTTCTTACCCCTGACCATAGCTGTGGTAGCCGGCGACACCATAGCCGGAGAAGCAAGCCTTGGAACACTTCGCTATTTACTTATTGCACCGGTTGGAAGACTTCGCCTGCTGGTTGTGAAGTACATCGGCACAATCGTGTTTGCTCTCGCTGCCACTTTTACGCTCATGATCGCAGGTGGCATCATCGGTGCAATCCTGTTCCCGATCGGGCCGGTGACTCTGCTGTCAGGCGATGAAATTTCGCTTGCTGAATCGATTGGGCGAATGGCCATCGTGTCGTTTTACACCACAGTATCCATGACTGGAATTTTGGCTATCGGGCTGTTTATTTCAACACTAACCACAGTTCCAGTAGGAGCGATGGCGGCGACCGTGGTTTTGACCGGGGTCAGCCAGATACTTGATAATCTGCCTCAGCTTTCCTGGCTTCACGAGTGGTTATTTACCCACTACTGGTTAGATTTTGCAGATATCTTGAGGCAACCGATTGAACTTGGCTCTTTTGCCAGCAATGCGCTCTTGCAGCTTGGTTACGTTGCCGTATTTGGTGCCCTGGCTTATTCAAGGTTCAGCACTAAAGACATCTTGAGCTAATCGGCTGTTACACTTCTAAGCTGCAGGGGCCTCTAGCTCAGTTGGTTAGAGCAACGGACTTTTAATCCGTGGGTCGTGGGTTCGAATCCCACGGGGCCTACTAGAACCCCGTCCTCCACGATGGGGTTCTTTCATTTAGCCATTTTCAATCTAATTGAGCTGGCTACGAGCCGCTGGCCACCAGCTCTAAATTGCTCGCCCCTTCCACACGCCAACCTTCCTCGGTTGCTACAACAAAATAGCGAAGTGCATATAGAGAACTGCCACCTTCAACAAAGCGCACATCGATCACCCCAACGATTTCAGCTTGATCGCTGTAGCAATCTGCAAACTGCAGCTCGGATGTTGAGATCAGGGGTCCATAGCTTGATTGAATGACTTGAATAAACGCCTGTAGGTTTACGTTCGCTCTGAAGCTCGGCGAAGCAAATGAGTATGCAAGTTCGAAATCTTCGGTCGCGAACGCCTTGGTTTGAGAGGCGATAGATAATTCAATTTTGTCCTGAAGTTCTGATGAGCACGCTTCTGGAGGCGATGTTGAATCTGGGCTTTGGGTTTCTGAAGCCTCTGGAGCAGCTGATGGCTCAGCACTTGCCTCCGGCTGGGAGTTTTGGGCATCATCAGATTCGAGCCCAAGCTGAGTTGACTCCGTGGTGGCAGCGCTGCAGGCTGCAAGGAGCACCAGCAGAAGTGCTGAGAATAAAGTTCCACCGATGTTTCGCATGGGATTGGCAACCAAAGACAGCAAATCAGGATTCCCACTGTTTCCTCATCCTGCAAGCCCGAAACGCCAAGTGCCAAGATATGAAATCCGACAAACCTAATTGGAATTTGATGACAGTACCGGGAAGCGGCGGCGGCCCAACCTAGTTGTCCTATTGGTGAATGAAAATACTAGGAAGCTCGTGGGTGTCTACAAAGCCGACGGAGGCTTCGTTGGAGAAGTCTCCTATTTCCTGGGGCACCTGGTTGGCATGAAAGAGTGCAGCCTCTGTGACATCACTCATTCGCCCATCAAAAAAAGGGCAGCCTTCAAGGAATTCGAGAAGAAACTCCTGGCAGAGCACAAAATTGGATTCAGTCTGGTGCATATGAATGAGAGAACTCCGGCTGAATTAGCTGCGTCAAAGGGCAGAGAGCCCTGCGTGCTTTTAGAAAACGAAGATGGTTCGTTCTCTCTGTTTCTTGATTATGTCGAGCTTAAGGCCACAAGTGGCAAGGTCAGTTCCTTTGAAAAACTGGTCCAATCTAGGTTAGACATCTACCTATGAGGGAGCTAAACGGTCGCGGGGACCCCAGATGAAGCAGGTGCTTTTCTCTGGTGGAGCCATTGCAACCAAATAGCGGCCGTCAGCCACAGCACCTGCATAACGGCTATTATCCGCTCTGATAGGCCGACTATGGGTTGGCCGGGTTCGAGCCAAGTCAGCAGGAACCAGAGCGTTGTGAAGCCCATTACCAAGGTTGCTGGAATTGCACCTACTGGTCGAATACTCCAGTGATACCTCTTATCAAATCGCATTGCTAGTAATGGCCAAGCCGAGAACAAAACGAACGCAATAGTGGCGAATATCACATGTAGCTGGGACGAGCTGTCCTGTGATGGTGTTGCGAAAAATGTGTATCCAAAGCCCGCAAGACCCGCAGCACCGAGAGCTATCCTGCCCGGCATCGAAAAGGCCCTGGCATGCCAGGCCCCGACAATAGTCAAGACAGATCCAAACAGAAAAAAGCTAGATTGAATCCACTGCACGGGAGAGTCATTGGCGGCCAGGTCGCTGATCGTTTTGGCAATTGGATCGTAGCCTTCCACCAGGGAACCTGAAATCGTCCAACCGAGCACGTTTTGGAATGGCCCTAGAGTCGCGGCCACCAGTGCCCAGATACCGATCAACCGCATAGTAATTCCTTGGTCATTTTCATCCCTATAGTCTGAAGCAATAGTTTGCAATCCGCCACCTGAGGAAGATTCAAGGCAGGTTCGAGAGCGGTCAGATATTCCCAGTTAGACCAATTTTGTATTTATCGAAATAGCTGAAGTCCGATCGCTGTTGCAAATTTCTATGGAACTTATGGGTAAGACAATATTGGTAACTGGAGCGTCCGGTGTTTTAGGCGCCTTGCTCACCGAGAAACTGAGCGCTAATGGTGCCAAGGTGCTGGGCACAGCCACCAATAATGACAGTGCCGCCAAAATACCTGCCAAGGCTGAGGTGAGGCTCCTACTTGATTACCAAGCACCGGAATCAATTCAGACCCTGACTGATTATTTATCCGCGGCAAGCCAGGTAGACGGGATCATTAATGCCAGCGGCGTTGTGGCATTTGGCCCAGCAGCCGAACTTGAGATAGCAACCAGCAGCAGGCTGAATGGCGTGAACAGCGCGGGGCCGATACAGCTGATAACGCAGCTGTTTTCAAAACTTAAATCCTCCGCCGAAGCCGGTCACGACCCCTTCGTTCTAAATATCACCGGTGTTGTCGCCGAAACTCCGATGCCTGGGATGGCCGCCTACAGCTCCTCCAAAATCGCAATACACGGGTTTCTCACCGCGTTAGCCAAGGAGTGGCGACGAGAGGGCGTGAGGGTGATTTCAGCAAGACCTGGACACACTGAAACTGGTCTCGCAACCAGAGCAATTGCTGGCACAGCACCTAATTTTCCAGCGGGCATGACCGCTGAACATGTTGTAGATCGGCTGATTGCCGCAATCGAAGGTGACGAGAAAGATCTTCCCGCTAGCGAATTCTGATTTCATAGCTAAAGACCTTTTCATCGCCGGCAGCAATTTCAGTGCTGGCGATGTCCGCGTTGAAAACGTTGGTCTGGTGCGACATTGGTTCAATTGCCACAGCACTGAATCCATCGAATACCTTGGTGTTCGGGCGGTAGAGCATGAAGTATCTGAAGTTGTCCAGGCTCTTTATTGAGCATTCAAAGCCGTTGGTATTGATAATTACTTCAGAAGCTCCATAAAAACAGTCGTCTAGGGATGCAAGCTCTTGGCTGTCCTGATCAAAGTGAATACCGCCAATCTGAGACTCCCCTATTGGAAGCTTGCGCTTGTCGGTTTCGATCCTGTGAGAGAAATCCGCGGTGATGTCGAACTTGTCTCCAAGGGTGAAATAGGGGTGAAATCCAAGAGCAAAGGGGATGGAATGGCCCGCGTTATTTCTTGCAACCGATGTCACCAAAAGACTGTCTTTTTGTAGTGAAAACTTAATCTCGAGGTCAAGAGCAAAGGGGTAGCACTTATCCTCGCCAAAGCTATACAACAGCGTCAACGAGTCAGCGGAATGAGAGATTACCTCCATCTGCTGTTTCAGGACAAGACCGTGGTTAGCGTTGTTGTCTTCGTCAAGTTTTTCGACCTGAAAAAACTGATCTCGAAATCTGTATGCACCGTCCGCTAAGCGATTGGGCCAAGGCGCCATGGTGTATCCAAAAATCTGTGCCATCGTGTCTTGACCCGCGTATCCGCCAATAATCTGGCGGCCGTTTAGAGAAAGTTCCAGAATCTGGCCACCGAGAGGGCTGAACACTGCCATACTGGTTTTGTTCTCGTCTACGCGAGAAATACTCAGTTGCTCACCAGTGTCGTTTTTGCGCACCCGTTTATGTTACAGATTAAGTGAGTAAAGGAATCTGAGTGAAAAGCCCCAATAGTCATACCAAGCTATTTGACGGTAGAGATATCTTCTACTTTGATGATGCAGATTCCACCATGCCCGCTTCTCGCTCAGAGGACAGACGCGAATTAGACCTCAGGCCTCTGACAGCCGAACTTAGGCATGATGCTCTGACTGGAGACTGGATTACTGTGGCATCCCACAGGCAAAAACGCGCTTTTCTTCCCCCCGCTCACGCTTGTCCGCTCTGCCCCACAACAAAAACCAATCCGAGTGAGATTCCAGATAACTTCGATGTTGCGGTTTTTGAAAATAAAGGGCCAGCATTTGGCCCAGACCTCGGCAATATTTCCTTACCAAATCCCGTTGCTCCATTTGGCTTCTCAACTCAGTCTTTCGGCAGATGTGAGGTTGTTGTTTTTAGCTCGGAGCACGAGGGCAGCCTGGGCTCGATGCCGGTTTCACGCATCGAAACAGTCATTCATGCTTGGCGATCTAGAACAGCTGAGCTCCAAAAAATAGAGGGCGTTACTCAAGTCTTTCCATTTGAGAACCGGGGTCAAGACATCGGCGTCACACTGCATCATCCTCACGGTCAGATCTACTCATACCCTTTTGTGACCCCGACCACAAAAAAACTACTGCAGCAAATTGATGTTCACGGCGGTGACTTCTTCAAGGAGCTAGTTGAATTTGAATCCGACTCGGAGCGAGTGATCCTGGAAACAGCGAACTTCATAGTTTTCGTGCCGTTTGCAGCTAGATGGCCTATTGAAATACACCTCTTGCCAAAGCGCGCAGTGTCAGACTTTACAGAGCTAAGCGACCAGGAAATACCGGAGCTTGCTGAGCTGTACAAGAAAGTATTAACAGGCCTTGACGCTCTCTATGGCAATCCAATTCCCTATATTTCCGCTTGGCATCAGGCGCCAATGGTTGAGGGGCGCGAAAACATAAGACTGATGCTACAAATTACCTCGCCTGTGCGAGACAAGGACAAGCTGAAATACCTCGCCGGTTCTGAATCAGCAATGGGCGCCTTTGTTGGTGATGTTGCGCCGGAGGAGACCGCTTCAAGGCTTCGCAAGGTGATGAAATGAACCTCGCAAGCCAAACCGCGGAAGGCTTCAAAGCGATATTTGGTCACGCCCCGCAGGGTGTTTGGTCAGCACCTGGAAGAGCAAATCTAATCGGCGAGCACACCGACTACAACAATGGCTTTGTGCTTCCCTTTGGAATCGACAATCGAACTTACGCGGCAATTGCCAAGCGTGCTGACCGAAACATTAGGGTCGCCACCTCATTTAGCCAAGGCATAGTTGAAATCGAATTAACAGACAACAAGCCCGAAGACCTCGACTGGGCGCTGTATCCACTGGGAGTGGCATGGGTCATGCGAGCAGGTCTTGAGACTGGCTTTGATCTTTATCTGGATTCAGATGTCCCGGTTGGCGCTGGTCTTTCTTCTTCAGCTGCGGTCGAGTGCTCAGTCGCACTTGCTCTGGACAACATTTGGGAGCTAGGTCACACCCGGCAAGAGCTAGCCTTGCTGGGCCAACGTGCGGAAAATGAAGTCGTTGGTGCTCCAACTGGAATCATGGACCAAACTGCCTCCATGCTGGCCGCCCAAGATTCGGCGGTGTTGATTGATTGCAAGAGCCTTGATACTGAGCTAATCGAACTTGGGTTTGGTGCAAAAGGCTTGATCATTGCGGTGATCGACACTCAGGTATCACACCGCCATTCAGATGGCGGTTATAAGTCACGCAGGGACGCCTGTGAACTTGGGGCCGCAATAATGAACGTGGAGTCTTTGCGAGAGCTCTCCGAGGCAGATCTGCCAAAAGCGCAGGAATTGATGGATGATGTCACTTTCCGCAGAGTTCGGCACATCGTTACCGAAAACAGCAGGGTTATTGCAACCGTGGCCGCTCTGAAAAGCTCAGAACTGGAAAAGCTGGGTCAGCTATTTGAAGAGTCCCATGCCTCGATGCGCGACGATTTTGAGATTTCCATTCCAGAGCTTGATTTGGCTGTTGAAACCGCTCTAAATGCAGGTGCAATTGCATCGAGAATGACCGGTGGTGGCTTTGGTGGGGCGGCGATAGCACTAATCGACTCGAGTAAACTTTCCGAGCTTGGGGATGCTGTGGCAAAGGCCTTTGACAGTGCTGGGTTCTCTCCAGCAAGAGTGTTTGCGGTTTCCGCGAGCGCCGGAGCTAAACGCGAGATCTAATAAATCGGCGTTATTTTAATTCCAGCATCAACCAGCTCGTCAATCGCCTGCTCAACTGAAGCTTGTGCGACGCCTGCCGTTAGTCCGGTAATGACCCTGACGCTAACTCCCGCCGCTTTAGCGTCTAGCGCTGAGGCCCTAACGCAATAATCAGTTGCGATGCCAACCACATCCACATCCGTTATCCCTAGTTCGGCAACTAGCGCTTGAAAGGATTGTCCTGAATCTGTAGTGCCCTCAAAGATTGAATAACCGGGGGCACCCTGACCTTTTTTGATGTGAATGCCAATCAGCGACTGATCCAGATTCGGATGGTACTGACTACCTGGCTCTCCCGCTATGCAGTGCAAAGGCCAGGTGTTCACAAAGTCTGGCTCAGCACCTGCAGCTGGGAAGTGACCACCGTTTGAATCGTTGGCAGTGTGCCAGTCTCGTGAGGCAATAATGTGGTCATAGTCTTTGGCGTTTTGAAGAAGGTGCTCTGTGATCCTTGCAGCCGCGGCGGCACCTCCGCTGCACGCTAGTGCCCCCTGCTCACAAAAATCTACTTGAACGTCGATAATCAATAGTGCCTTGCTCATCTGCCTACCTATTCACCAATGCTGCACCGCAGTCGTAGAAGCCCATTACCAGCTCATCCATTGCCTCCCGGTTTGCTGCTGAGACTTCGCCAAGGTTATAAATCGTGAAGATCAACTTTGTCTCATCTGGAGCCTCAATGAAACCAGCCAGGGTATAGCCGGTTCGAATCCAACCAGTCTTTGCAGTTATGGAACCAACTGCATCATCGAATCGGTAGCTCAGCGAACCCGGGGTTCCAGAAACTGGCATTCCTAGCCGGATGAGCTTAAAGTCTCCGAAGCTTTGGTCGACAAGCAACAAAAGGTCATTGACCAGAGCGGGAGATATCTGGTTGTACTTCGATAATCCAGAGCCATCCTCGACAACTATGTCCGAGAGATCTAAGCCTGTTCCACGCAGGGCTATCTGGAATGCCTTTGTCAAAGAATCGAAACTGCCATCTAAGCCAACATCCAGAGACACTAATCTTGCCAAAGCTTCTGCCTGGGAGTTGTCGCTGACAACCAGCATGTAGTCAATCCATTCGGATATGGGTCTGGATTGAACGCTGGCTATTTGAACTGCTGTTGCAGGGGTTATGCCTTTGGTAATCTCTGCATCCAGTGCCACTTCCCCCAGCGCTTCTTTCAGCCAAAGCCCTGCCCTGCTCACCGGATCATTGGACCTCGGCGATTCTTTCAGGCCTGGATCCATCCGGTCCGCATCTACCTGGAGCGCTGATACCGGAGACATATAGCCGTTAGTTAGTCCGCGTTGATCCCAAACGCTTTGATACTCCCCGGAAGCTCCACCATACAAAGATGAGTCCAAAACAATTTCAGTAATGACAAGTTCACTTGCCGCTCTTGTGACTTGCGAGGCAAGGTCAATCAACTTTGGCGCTTTTGCATAAACCGAATTTTGATTCACGCCGGCTCGCGAGAGGGTGACATCTCCTGCACCAACAAAGTAGATTTTTCCGGGGTCTTCGGCGTCCACGTAAATCCGGGTCGTGATTCGGTAATCTGGGCCGAGCGTTTCAAGGGCTGCCGCCGCGGTGAACAGCTTCATGACAGAGGCTGAACGAGCAGGTGTTTGGCTTGCTCTGTCAAATAAAACAGCCCCGTTTGAGGCATCGATAACTTGCGCCTGGAGCGAGAGAATTTCGGGCACGTCTTCAAGTGTGCTGACCGAGCACTGAATCAGCTGGGGCTCTATTTCGGCTGGCTCGGTAGTTTCTGGGACCGGATTTAGCGTTGCCTGCGGTGCTGCTGTCGGCGAACTGACCAATTCTTCGCTGGTGCTGTCGGCTGGGCTCAAGGGTCCGAGGAAGAGAAGGCCTAGCGCGATCAGGCCTGCCCCAAGGCCTGAGCCAATACCAATTAGTGCTTGTTTCATCTCACCCGCCTAAGCTTTACCCATGAAGTTTAGATTGTTCTCGGTTCTGATGCTGATGGCACTGGTAAATCCAGTGCCTGCAATTGCCCATGATCAGCTCATTGATCAGTCTCCCGATGCCGGCAGTGTGCTGGAAGCCGGGGTAATTGAGGTTCAGCTTGAATTTAGTGATGATTTGATTTTGCTCGAAAATGGTGCGGGCTCAGAGATTGTGATTCTCGACAGTAATCAAGATCCGGTTAATAACGGCTGTGCTCTGGTGGACGGGCGAGTTGCAACTGCTAAAGCTGACATCGACAAAGCGGGCACTTACCGGGTCGGCTGGCGAGTAGTTTCCGGTGACGGTCACCCAATTTCTGGCAGTTTTGAGTTCGAGATTGTCAATGCCCAAGGGTATGTAGCGGATGCAAACTACGTCTTTAGAGATTGCGCAAACCCCTACGACAAAGAGACTTCGCAGATTGATCTCCCGACTCCAAGCTACCTTTACTGGCTGCTTTGGGGCTCAATCCCGCTGGTGTCGCTGGGGCTATTTCTTTGGCTTAGGCCGAGAAAGAAAGAGCTTCTGGGCAAAAGTGAGGCCCAGGAACAAAAGCCCGAATAACAAAACTTCAAACACTAAATCCAGCCTGTTGCCTGCGGGTGCAAGCATTAAGGAATATGCAACATCAAGTGCTTGGCTGTTCATGAAGGCCGCAACCATTGCAACAACAGCCACTTTCAGAAAAACCGCTGTTCCCGCGATCCTGGTTCCGCTCCAGTAAACCAGACCGGTAAGTCCAGTGGCCAGCACAGCCCCTGTAAGCCATAAAGTGGCGTTGGGATGGTACTGATAACTAATAACCAGTTGAATCAGGATTATTGCAAGCCAAATTGCGGCGGTCTTCCATGATTTAGACGCCATAAAAAAGCTCTACACAACCTGACAGAACTTATCGAGGGGCTCAACTTTTCCAGCAACCACAATTTGGTCACCGGACTGCAAAACTGTCTCTGGGAATGCTGGTTCATACTCACCGTCTCCCTTATTTACAGCCACGACGGTGACCTTATAGTTGCTACGAATCTTGAGTTCAGCCAGGGTCTTTTCGCTAAAGGACTCCGGGACCTGTGCCTTAACCATGACAAAGTCATTATCAATTGGAACGTAATCCAGCGACTCACCTGACACCATATGTGCCACCCTTTTACCCATTTCATACTCTGGGAAAATCACGTGTTGAACACCCAGCTGCTTCAGAATTTGACCGTGGGATTTGGAGTTGGCTTTGGCCCAAACGTTTGGAACGCCCAGTTGAAGCAGAAGCGAAGTAGTCAAAATGCTTGCTTCGATGTCTGCTCCAATTGCGACCACTGCCGCATCAAACTCCTGAATGCCAAGTTCCTGAAGCACCGCTTCCTCGGTGGTGTCCGCCTTCACGGTGTGAGTGAGCTCTTGAGCCATTTGCTGGACAAGCCGCTCATCAGTGTCAACACCTAATACCTCGTGGCCGGTGCGCATCAGTTCCAGAGCAAGCGAAGAACCAAACCTTCCCATGCCAATTACAATTACGTTGGTGTGCAGCACACGACGCTTTGCCTTATCTTTAGCCAATTAGGGGCCTTTCCTTTGGTAGTTCATAGTGCCTCTTTGCGATGCGAAGAGCAAGTGCCGATGCCACGACAACCGGGCCGAGTCGACCGATAAACATCAAAAATGCCAACCAAACCTGGTGGAAAGCCGGTAAATCTGCTGTGATCCCGGTTGACAGGCCAACCGTTGCGGCGGCCGAAATAACGTCGAATAGAATTTGGTCCAAACTGAAATTTGTCGTTGCCGCAAACAGCAGTGTCGTAAACAAAATTGCGACCGCGCTCAGTGCGACCAGGGTCAATGCCTGGCGCTGAATCGACCTGGGCAGTCTGCGGTTACCAACATTCACTGCGGTCTCTCCGCGAATCTCGGTGTAGATAATGAAAACCAGCACCGCAATAGTTGTGACCTTGATACCACCGGCAGTTGAGGCTGAGCCACCGCCAATAAACATAAGCAGGTCAATTCCCAACCAGGTAGCTGGATCCATTTGGGATATGTCTACAGAATTCAAGCCGCCAGACCTTGGCATAACCGAGGCAAACATGGTGTTCACAAACTTGTCCCAGGTGTTTAGCCCGCCGAGAGTCCCCGGGTTGTTCCACTCCATGGCCCCAATAAATAGAGCGCCAATTACCAGCAGCGTGACCGTCATCCAAAGAGTCAGGCGAGTGTGAAGCGAAAATCGCCTCGCCTTGCCACCTGGTTGCAGCCGAAGTCTCCAAAGCCGCTCATGAAGTTCAATCAAAACTGGGAAGCCCAAGCCGCCCACTATTACCGCAAGCATGACCGGAGCAATAAAGAACATGTCTTGGCGGAAGCCAACCATGCTGTCGGTATAGAGCGAAAAGCCGCCATTATTGAATGCAGAGATTGCGTGAAATGTCCCATGCCAGAGCGAACTCAGCAACTCTTGGCCATAACTCAAGTGCAGGCGAAGGGTGAGATAGCAAGCCAAGACCAGCTCGAAGCCAAAATAAACCAGCAGAATCCGGCTCAAAAGCTTCGGAACATTGTCGGCACCGACAATCTTGGCTTCAGAGAGCGTATTCATTCGATCTCTGAGGCTGATCCTGCCAGAAATCAGTAGGCCCAGCAGAGTTGCAAATGAAACAATTCCAAGTCCACCCAGCTGAATCAACAACATAATGACGAACTGACCAAAACCTGACCAATGGGTTGCGGTATCAACAACGGTCAATCCTGTGATGCAAACAGCAGAAACCGCGGTAAAAAAGGCAGTTACAAAACTGGTGGTATTGCCCTCAGCAGTTGCAAGTGGCAGCGATAGCAGCAGGGTGCCAAAGATTGCCGCCACACCGAAAGCAAGTACTACGATCTGCGTTGGGTGCATGGATCGCTTGCGACCTAATTGGTTCACGCTTTTAGACTACGCCTCCTTGTGCAAAAGCAAAACAACTCGATAGACATTACACCGCTTAGGCTTATCTCATGAGTGCAAACGAGCAACTACTTATCTTTGATGGTGACTGCGCAATTTGTAGCACAAGCGCAAGAGTTCTTAAAAAGATGATCAAAGACAGGATTGCCATCAAGCCATACCAGCGACTTGACCTTGCCGAGTATGGACTATCTTCCGAATTGACTTCAAAGGCTGTTTATTACATTTCCGGCAAGAAGCGCTATGTCGCAGCAGCGGCAATGGCTCAGGTTCTAATTGACTCCAAGACGATTTGGGCCGTGGCCGGCTGGTTCATCAAGCTGCCCCTGATTCGAACACTTGCGAAACGCGTTTACTACGTGATAGCTGCCAATCGGCATCGACTGCCAGGTGGCACACCTGAATGTCAGCTTCCAGATAACGAGCGTGGCAAACATAACTAGTGTTGAACCCAGTGAATTAGACGCCCTGGATTGGTAAGCACAATGACAACACTCACGCTTCGCACCCCCTACCTATTATTTGTTGGCAGCGAAACTGAGCCGATTTATGCCAAGACAGCCGCTGGGCTAGCCAAGTGGAGTCCAGAGGCGTGCATGGGCCAGCTCAGCCTGCCTGGAGGAACCATCGACTTAGGCCTCGAAAATCACGATGTGCCAAGTGCGGCTAGGGCAGGTGCAAAATCGCTTGTGATTGGGACATCCGCTGTGGGTGGGGCGATCCCATCGGACTGGATGCCCACCTTGTTGAGCGCTCTAAGCGAAGGAATGGACATAGTTGCCGGCGTTCACACCAAATTGAATGACATCCCAGAATTAGTCTCGGCAGCAATGGAGTCTGGCGCGAAGCTCGTGGATGTGAGGGTTCCCCCGAAAGATATTCCGGTTGGAACGGGTAAAAAAAGAACCGGTAACAGGCTGCTGACGGTGGGAACCGACTGTGCTTTAGGAAAGAAGTACACCGCCCTGGCAATCTCAAGGCGGATGGTCGAGCGCGGAGTCGATGCTGACTTTAGAGCCTCGGGTCAAACCGGGATCATGATTGCCGGAAATGGCATACCGATCGATGCGGTGGTAGCAGACTTTCTATCCGGCGCTGCCGAGATGATTTCCCCGGATGCTGCTCCTGGCCATTGGGACATCATCGAGGGCCAGGGAAGCTTATTTCACCCTGGATACTCATCGGTCAGCACCGGATTACTGATTGGGAGCCAACCAGATGCTTTCGTCGTCTGCACAGAAGCCCTGCGGACTCACATAAAGGGCTGGCCCGATTTTGAACTTCCCAGTATCCAAGCTGTCATTGACAGGACCATCGATTTGGCCAGGGTTGTGAATCCAAACATTCGATGCGTCGGTATCAGTGTGAACACGAGCCCATTGCCAGAACATGAGCGGGAAGCTTACTTGGAAAACCTGAGCAAGCTGTATGGATTACCAACCATGGACCCCTTGGTCTCCGGGGTTGACGAAGTTATCGACAGAGCGCTGGCCCTCTAGTGGAAATGAAAATAGAGCGAGTAAATATCTCGCTCCACACTGCTTTTGTTATTACCGGCTACACCTTCACCGAGCTCAAGGCGGTGTGGGTAACGCTTTCAGAAGGAAATTATTCGGGCCGAGGCGAGGGTGTTGGAATCTATTACCTAGGCGACGATCAGGATTCAATGATCAAGAGCTTGGAGGCTATAAAGCCAAAGGTTGAACAGGGCGCCACCAGGCAAGAAATTAATGAGTTAATGCCACCAGGTGGCGCTAGAAATGCTCTTGATTGTGCCTTTTGGGATTTGGAGTGCAAACAGTTTGAAAAAAGCATTTGGGAACTTGTTGGAATAACACCGAACCCGCTTTTCACTGTCGCCACCATCGGAATCGGAACCTTAGAGCAGATGGCAAACAGGGCTATCGAGCTAGCGGCTTTTCGAAATATCAAAATCAAGGTCAGCGACCAGAGCCCTGTTGAGGCGGTCGCCGCTGTTCGCGAAGTTCGACCGGATGCAGCTCTGGTTGTCGATGCTAACCAAGGATGGAGCCTCAGCCAGCTTGAGGAATTCGCACCGAAGCTGGATATTCTGGGAGTGAAAATGATCGAGCAACCCCTTGCTAGAGGCCTGGATCATCAACTGGCGAACTTCCGGTCTCCGGTTCCACTTGGCGCTGACGAGAGTGTGCTTGACCTGGCCGAGTACCAAGTAAATTCATCCAACTACCAGGTGGTGAACATCAAGCTTGATAAGTGCGGCGGGCTAACCGAGGCCCTGCAAATTGTTGCCGCCGCAATAAAAGACGGAAAAACAATCATGGTTGGAAACATGACGGGCACATCGCTCTCGATGGCTCCGGCATTTGTAGTTGGGCAAGAGTGCGGTTTCGTAGATATAGATGGTCCGCTGCTGCTTGGGGAAGACATAAAAAATGGCCTGGAGTACTTAGAGGGCGGAAAAGTAATGCCGCCAAGTTCTCTGCTCTGGGGTTAGTATCCCAACTTAGGGTCCACCACTCCTGTCAGCTTTTTTCCCGAAAGCCAGGCTGCCACATTTACCCGCAAGCGCTCAGCAAATAAAGCAGTCACTATCTCTTTAGTGTCAGCCGTGTGTGGAGTGATTAGCAAATTATCCAATTGCCACATTTCGTGCTCATCCGGCAGGGGTTCCGGGTAGGTGACGTCTGTCGCGGCAGCTGCTATTTGTCCAGACCTAAGCGCTTCAACAAGATCTTCCTGGTTTACAACCTCGCCGCGGGCGACGTTAACTAAATAGGAATCGCTGCGCATCATCGAGAATACGCGCCTGTCAAACAAGAACTTTGTTTGATCAGTCAGTGCACATGCCACCATCACCAGCTTCGCCTTTGCCACTTCAGCTTCAAAGTCCTCAAAGCCAACGACTTTTCCCTGGAAGTCATCCAGGAACGACTCATCTGGCCGCTTTCGAACAACAACGACCTTCGAGCGAAAAGGCTTGAGCATCGAGGCAAAGCTCTCTGCAATACCCCCGCCACCAACAATCAACACGTCCTGGTCAAACAGTGAGTCAGCGAATTGCCTGCCCCAGGTCTTGGTTGTGACCCGCTCTGGGATGACTCTTGCCAGCGCAAGACTAAGCGCAAGACCATGCTCGGCAACTGGCTCGGAATAGGACCTCTTGGCACTGGTGAAAGTAATGGGCCGGTCGAGCACTTTCTTGAATGCATCCACCCCCGCAAATGGCAACTGAACCCACTTGAGCTGCGGATTATTGTCAAGGGTCTCAGCTAGCAGTTCCGGCCTTGAATAATCTGTCCAGATAAGGGCTTCAACATCGCCAGACAGTTCGACAACTTCTGCTCCAGCAAATTTGATTGCCTCAAGATAGGCCGAGACTTTGCTTGGACCCAGAGCGACTAGGTTTTTTGAATTAGGCATTTGAACTCCTTAGGTCAATCCTTCAAGGCTAGCCCCAGAAGCAAGCGGGTGCCCCACAAACATTGATGCCAGTGAGCCGTCTTCTCACTTATTCATCTTCGATGAAAGACCGGGGTTGTTGAAGAGGTCAAACTTTTTTTCTCTAAGCAATAGGCTTTAGCAATGACTGAGCCAAAAGATCCCAAGAACCTAGAGAAGATTTGGAAAAAAATCGGCATCGCACTTTTTGTGGTTGCCGTGATTTTGGTTGCAGGTCCACAGGTGATTGACCTGTTCAACCCAGACTTCAGGTAATTCAGCTTTCTATTTCAACCCGAAGATTTGGCCATCGGTCCTTCACCAGCGGTGCCGTTAGTTCTGACAACCTGGTGAGTTGGTTTCCGGAGGCATCGAAGTTCTCAACTGACAACCAGCTCTCAAATGCTCGCTTTGCCTTCGGCCAATCGGCATCTATTATCGAAAACCAAGCTGTGTCTCGGTTGTGACCTTTGACGGTTGTCGCCTGCCTGAAAACGCCCTCAAAAGACATACCGAGTCGATGAGCAGCAGTAATCGAAGGATAGTTCAGAGCGTTGCATTTCCATTCGTAGCG
>DGPE01000054.1 GCA_002390305.1 Micrococcales bacterium UBA4448
CACCCGGTAAGGTTACTTCACGAAAGATTTCGACATAAGGAGCCCTAGTTCATGGCCGAATACCCCGCCGTTATTGAAATCCCTCGCGGGAGCCACAACAAGTATGAGGTGGACCACGAAACGGGTCGAGTCTTTCTAGACCGTGTTCTCTACACGTCCTTTAGCTACCCCACGGACTACGGTTTCTTCGAAAACACTTTGGGCCTTGATGGTGACCCCGTAGATCTGTTGTTGTTGGCGCAATACCCCTTGTTCCCCGGTGTGGGGGTATCTGTGCGTGTCGTGGGTGTCTTCAATATGACCGACGATGGCGGAAGCGACGCCAAAGTTATCGGTGTTCCCGCAGGGGACCCACGATGGGACCACATTCAGGATGTGAACGATGTGCCCGAATACACCCGTAAGGCAATCGAGCACTTTTTTGAGCACTATAAGGATCTTGAACCCGGCAAATGGGTGAAGACCGAAGGCTGGGGCTCAGCAAGTGAAGCCGTCGCCATTGTGGAAGCTGGGATTAAGGCTTTCCCCGGGCACTAACCCAGGCGAATGCCGCGGTTCAGGAAGAAGGGGTAGGGGTCCTGAGCGACCATGCTCTTCCTGGTTTCTAAATGCAGGTGGCAGCCGGTAGAGCCACCGGTGGTACCGATTCGTCCGATGAGCTGACCCGTCACCACTGTTTGACCCAGGCTCACATAGAGCGATCCGCTTTGGAGGTGGGCATAACCGGTGGTGTAGCCATCATCGTGGGTGAGGCGAATAAAGTTACCCGAGGTTCCCAGCCACCCTGAGTAACTCACTCGCCCTGAATATGCTGCATAGACCGGATTGCCACAGGATGTGGCTAAATCAATCCCCGCATGGAGGCGAGCGAAACCATAAATAGGGTGAATTCTCATTCCGTAATTACTGGAGATATACCCACCCGAGGGCCTGGCCCAGCCTGATCCACTGATTTGACCCGGATCGATCATCCCGGCAATTTCTGCTTGGGCTCGGGCGATGACACCTTTTTGATAATCAGCCTCAGTGGCTTCGCGCTGCTCGATGAGCACTTCTAATTGGGCTTCTAACCGTGCGCTATTGGCATATTGGGCTTCTACTGCGTCATAAGCCCGCATCGCCGCCGCATTTGCTGATTCATAGGCCGCTTCTGCCAATACTTGGAGTTCTTCCCGAATTCCTCGGGCCACTTCAGCCTGATCACTGAGAGATTGAGCTGCGTTTTGATCGGCAATTGCCCTGGCATAAATGCCATCCGTTTGTTCCGCAATCTTGGAGGCGTAGCCAATACGACTCAGAAGCGCCGTGGCATCATCACCGCTGACAAAGAGCGTGGCGGTGAGGTCCGCGCCACCGACCCGAGCTAATTCAGCAACAAACTGACCGGCCTTGAGTCGAGATTCTTCGGCCAACACTTCGGCGGCATCTGCCTCGCTTTGCAGAAGTTGCTGCTTGTAGGTTGCTTCATCTAACTCGGTCAACGCTTCGTAATAGATCTCACCCAGCCGTGCGGCTTCCATTTCAGCCTCTGCGGCGGCAACTTCGAGTTTTTCCAACAGGGCGGTGATCTCTTTGACCTTCTTTTCAGCTGAAGCAACATCTTTTCTTGCTTCCTGAACTTCTTCCCACGTGGGGAATTCGTCAGCGTAGGCAGGTGAGGTCGCGGGAAGGCCCAGAGTCAGGATTAAGACCAGGGCAGAAAACGTAGCCGCCACCAGAAAAGGCAGGCGTGGATTAGACAACCTCACGTATTCCACGATAACCAGGACCCCTTGGTTTCCCCTGGTGGCGCGCGGTGAGGATTAACCAGGCCGATTCGTTTGCATTAGTGGCCCGGCAACTCTAGACTCAATCCCTGTTGCTATGATTGCAAAGTTCAAGGCCCCATCGTTTAGCGGCCTAGGACGCCGCCCTTTCACGGCGGTAGCACGGGTTCGAATCCCGTTGGGGTCACAATATAATTTAATAGCATGGCCCTGTAGCGCAGTTGGTTAGCGTGCCGCCCTGTCACGGCGGAGGTCGCGGGTTCAAGTCCCGTCAGGGTCGCGGAGATCAGAGCCTCTCGAAAGAGAGGCTCTTTGGTCACCATGGCTCTGTAGCTCAGTTGGTAGAGCGAACGACTGAAAATCGTTAGGTCACCGGATCGACGCCGGTCGGAGCCACATTTGAAAGAGGCGGGCAATGACCATTATTTTTGGTTTGTTGTCCGCCTTTTCCTATGGCTATGCAGACTTTGTTGGAGCACTGGCAGCAAGAAGAATCCGCGCCCTAGCAGCCACCACCTACTCATTTAGTTTTGGCTTAGTAATCGCAATGGTGCTCAGCATGTTCGTGGGAGCCGAATACCAGTCCAACACGGTGGTGGTGAGCATTTATGCCGGTATTTGCTCTGCAATTGCGATCAGCTGCCTTTATGCCGCGCTAGCGCTCGGCCCAATTTCAATCGTCAGTCCGCTCACTGCTGTCATCTCGGCGATAGTTCCGGTGGTGTTTGACGTTTTCTCCGGGCAAGAGCTTTCCAGCTTCGTCCTAATTGCGGTCATTTTGATTTTGATTGCCGTGGTTTTGGTTGGGTTTGTTCCAGGAGAAAAAGTAAAGCTACCCTCTGGGTTGGCAACTTTGTACTCGGTTGGTGCCGGGCTTGGCTTTTCAGGGATCTTTATATTCCTCGATGCAACCGGCGCCGATTCAGGGCTAGCACCGCTGGTGATTATGCGCGCAGTTGGGCTCGCGCTTCTGCTGGCAGGGCTATTAGCCCTGTGGCTGATGCCCTCAAGGCAAAAACCTTTCATTGAGTCGCTCTCTGATTTCAAGCTGTTTGGGCTGGTATTACTGGCTGGAATTGGAGATGTGCTTGGAAACGTCGGATTTTTGGTTGCAACTCGCAATGGCGCTCTAGCAGTCGCTGCAGTATTGACCGCGCTTTACCCGGTCGGCACGATACTCTTAGCAAGGATTTTCCTCAAGGAACGCATTGCTCTTTCGCAAAGCTTTGGGATCGCGTTGGCCATTGGTGCCTGCGCCCTTCTAGCCCTGGGATAGCAAGAAAGAAAGAATAAAAATGTCAGCAAAAAAGCGCTGGATCGGTCTGGTCTTTATCTCCATGGCAATTTCCATTGTCATCATCGATGGAACAATCGTGAACACGATTTTCCCGGCAATCATCGATGAGCTGGACCTCTCTTCAACCGAGGTCCAGTGGGTTCAAGAAAGCTATGTTCTGGTTTTTGCGTCGCTTCTTCTAGTCTTCGGCTCGCTGGCTGACCGGTTTGGTCGGAAGCGTGTTCTGAACCTAGGCATTGTGATTTTCATCATTGCTTCGGTGTGGGCGGGGCTCACAGATTCGGCAACCGAGCTGATTTTGGCCAGGGTCGCTCAGGGAGTTGGTGGCGCGATGGTGCTCCCGACCACTTTGTCTCTGGTGAATGCAAACTTCCAAGGAAAAGAGCGCGGCATTGCCTTCGCCATCTGGGGATCAACCATTGGTGGAATGGTTGCGGTTGGACCGGTGCTCGGTGGCTGGCTAGCAACGGATTTCACTTGGCGTTGGGCTTTCATGATCAACCTGCCACTTGGCATCATCATCTTGGCTGGGCTCTTGCTTCTGGTTCCAGAATCGAAGTCTCCGCAGCGAGCTGGGGCTATCGACTGGATTGGTGCCGCGATTTCAGTTGTGATGTTTTCTACCCTGGTCTTCGGTCTTATCGAGGGGCGCATTTATGGCTGGTGGAATCAGACCGATAAGCAATTTTCCCTCGGTGACTTCGTCTGGCCGGCAGATTCAATTTCGGTCATCCCAGTTGCACTTGCAATCTTCCTAGTCTCGGCAGTGGCATTTGTGCGCTGGGAACTTAGGCGTGAGAAGTCAGGCAAGAATGTGATTCTTGATTTGAACCTGTTCTCTATCACCTCGTTCAGAAACGGCTCGATTGCCGCCGGAATTATCTCAATGGGTGAGTTTGGAATTCTGTTCGCTCTGCCACTTTGGTTGCAGAACGTGCTTGGGCTTTCACCAATTAGCTCGGGCCTTGTCTTGCTCTGGCTGGCCGCCGGTGCGTTTTTGGCTTCCGGTGTTGGTGGAGCACTCAGTGGCAAGCTGCCCGCTGCCAGAGCTGTCCAGATTGGTGTTTTGCTCGAGCTGGTCGCAGTTATCGGTATTGCACTATTTGCCAGCACTGGAACCGGTTGGGTGCTGGTTGCACCGTTCTTGCTTGTATATGGAATTGGAATCGGTCTTGCCACCGCTCAGCTAACCGGCGTGATCATGATCGATGTTCCGATGGAGCAAAACGGCCAGGCTTCAGGTTCGCAGTCAACTGTTCGTCAGGTTGGATCCGCTCTGGGTATTGCCGTTCTTGGCTCAATGCTGTTCACCGGCGTGCAGGGAAATTTAGAGACCAGGTTGGAAACAACCGGACTGAGTGCCTCGCAACAGGCTCAAGTCGTTGAACTGGTCGTTGATTCTGCCGGTGGTGCAATTCCAGTCTTGGATGACATTTTGCTGCCGCAACAGGTTTCCCAAGAGGTGGTTGATGCGGTTGCCTACGAATCAGGTGAAGCCTTCACTCAAGGAGTTCACCTGGCAGCCTGGGCTGCCGGAGGGTTCTTGCTGCTGGGCTTCCTGTCAACCTTCAGGCTTGGCAGAAAAAACGAGGTAAAGGCCGGCTAGAGGTTTTTATCTGCGAACTCGATAACCGCGTCGTAGATGTATTTTCCTAGGCCCTCGCGAACACCCTCATAGCTGTCGCGATAGCCGGTTGGTAGCACATAACTCATAGCCAATGATTTATAAGCTTCTTTATCTGGCTGCCAGAACTTTGAGCAAAAATCAAAGTGCTCTTTGACTGCCGCTTGCATCTCAGCGGAGTCTGACGAGAGCCCGGCATCAAGGTTTGCAGCCATCTTCTTTGTGATCGCACTGAACTGCGAGTTGAACTGACTGTTCTGTTCCTGGGTGTAGTTATTTTGGTAATAACTGCCGGCGATAAAACTGTTCTGGTCCATTGGGGAAATTCTAATTGGGGACTCTATTGATTGGTTAGGCTCTAAATGTGTCGACCAACATGAGAATGGCCGGGTATGTCTTCATTGGAGGCGCCCTTGGAACAATGCTCCGATATTTGCTATCGGAGCTTGTCACTCTAAACATTTCTTTTCCAACCGGTGAACTGATTGCTCTGACAGTCGTGAACCTGTTAGGGGCACATTTCCTTGGCCTAACCGCAAGGCTCCCCTATTTTCAGACTCTTTGGTGCAAATGGCTTTGGGCATACGGCTTTGCCGGCGGATTCACGACCATGAGCGCGGTGACGCTGTTTATTGACATCAACGGCCTGTCCTGGGAGATCTTCGCAATGCTATTTGCTGGCATTGCCTCCTACGCAGCCGGTTGGCACCTAGGTAGAAGAGTGCAGCAGAAGGCCGATGCCAAATGAGTAACCCAATACTGCTAACCCTTTTGATTGGAGTCTTTGGTGGGCTGGGTTCTGTTGCAAGGGTGTTCATGATTCGCTGGGGTGGCGTGCTGCCATTTGGGTTGTTTCTAACCAACGGCTTGGCAGCGGGATTGGTTGGCTACGTCCACGCTGGAAATCTGATTCAGGACTACCTGATCATTGCAACGGTCGGTTTAGCAGGTGGGCTTTCTACTTTTTCTGGAATTGCCAAAGCTGGCTTTGATTTCTATCACCGCGGCCGGATTGCACAGATGTTGCTCACTGTTGCAATCAATATAGTTTTCCCACTACTTATCCTCACACTCGCTCTCTGGCTGGGTTAGCGATGTTAGAATTCACTTTGTAGTTTTCCATAGGTTTCCAGGGCGGCAACTTCGCCCGGATTATTTAGAGAAAAAGGGGGCTCGCCATGGGGCGTGGCCGTCAAAAAGCTAAGAACACCAAGGTTGCTAGAGAGCTGAAGTATTACAGCCCGGCAACCGATTACTCTGCGCTCGAAGCAGAGCTTGGGAAACCTGAAGAAAATGACCAGTATGTCGACAAATGGGCTGACCTATACCCAGATGAGGACGAAGACGAGAAGACTGAGTAGTCGACCCTCCTCCTACCAGGCAGAAACCCCAACAACCAGCCCGATCAAGATGTCTAGATTCAGCCTCGAATCCCGGTAGTCCTCGGTTAGAGCAAAGCCCTCGCCATCTTCAGATGCAATCCTGACCGTTAGACCAGCGGCCTCTGCATAGCTGATTGCGGCATCCTTGGTCATGCCAATAATCTGGCATCCAACCAACTTGGTTTCGGCATGTTTTTCAGAAAATTGATCTGCCGAAGTGTCAATAAAGCAAAGCTCATTTGGCGTGTCAAGCACTTGCGACACCGAGGCGTTACTTGCGCCAGCTATCGTTCCAACCACAAAGGCCCCCGAGGCTGCCAGCAATCCCACTATGCCAACCAGCGCGGTTTGTTTATTTGGCAAAATCGCCAACCAGTCTCACGGCTCCGCCGTGAACGCCCTTGGCTTCTGACAAATAGCCCTCCAGTTCCGCTGGCTTTTGCTCAATCAATCCGAGCTGGAAGGTGTTGATGCCAAGCTCTTGGATAGCCTGCATGATTTGGCTTGCGCTGTCAGCCCGAACCACCACTGCAAAACCCAACCCCAAGTTCCAAGTGGACTCCAAATCAGTCAATACAATCCCGGAAGATTCTGCCAAGACCTGAAAGACCGGCTGTGGTTGCCAACTTGCACGCTC
>DGPE01000056.1 GCA_002390305.1 Micrococcales bacterium UBA4448
CTCAATGTCATGATCTGGCCCGTACTTTATTGCCAGCTCAGTGCCAAAAGACCAACCGACCAGCCACGCAGAAGGGAGGCCTCGCTCTCGGCAAAAGCTAACGGCTGCCTGGACATCAGCAGCCTCTCCGATGCCGTCTTCGAATTTTCCGGTTGAAGTGCCTTGCGGTGAGGCGGTGCCCCTGGTGTTAAAACGAAACACTGCTGCCCCAATTAGTGCCGGCAATCGATTTGCTGCTTTTCTTATTAGGTGTGAATCCATAAAGCCACCGTGCGTGGGCAGCGGATGCAGCATTATCAAAGTGGTTTTCGGGACTGCATTAACCGGCAGTGCCAGCTCACCAACAAGTTTCTGCCCATCCGCGGTTAACAACTCCACATTTTGCCTGGCTGCCGGCAAGACAGTACTGGAGCGAATTTCCTCCATTAGGTGAGCATCCCATCAAAAGACTTCCAGCAGTTGTTGTGAAAATGCCTTCTGGTTTCAACCCCGCGGTGTAAATCCCAGGCAACAGTGTGATTTAGACCCGGTTCTATTTCAATTCGGCACGCAGGACAGGTCCAGGTTTTTCCAGATTCAGCGTTGGCGCCCGATGTTTGTTGAACCTGGTACTCATTTCCTTTTTTTGCCTCGGTATGAGGCATTGTTGAGCGGACCAAGTTGACATCTAGCTCCCGGTACTCACGCTTCGGTTCATTCCGGCGAGGCCTGCGTCCAACCATCAGTACCAGTTATGTTCGTCCGAGTGCGCCAGCGCAGCGCAGGGTGAGCCGTAGCGCGAGTCAATGTAGCCAACTCCCCACCTGATCTGGGTTTCGGGGTTTGTACGCCAGTCTGAGCCCGCAGAGGCCATTTTGGTGGCAGGTAGAGACTGTGGGATGCCGTATGCTCCGGAAGATTTATTGGTAGCACTCCAGCGCCAGTTACTCTCGCGCTCCCAAAGCTTTACTAAACAGGAGTACTGAGTAAATTCCCACCCTCTGGCAGTGACAGTCTTGAGAGCAAAATCCTTGGCGGAGCCGATTTCTGGGACTGAAGCGTTCTTGACTGTCAACTTCACAGCGTTTGCCCCATCAACCACTTCAAATTCACCGCGATCAAAGCCGCTTGATGAAACTGGTACGACTGTAAGTTGCTGATACTCGATTTGGTCCGCATCAAAACTCTGAATAGTAGCAACCGATGCAAGCAGTCCGGAGTAAGGATCAACAGCGGTCACCATTACCAAAGAGGACACAAAAAGATAGCCCAAGCCGGTGCTTAACCGTGGGCGTTTAAATGTCTGTGCATGCTTGGGCAATTTACTCCTTTAGGCCTCTAAGCCTATTGGCACCGACGCGCATAGGGCAATCAGCTGAGCGCGGATTGTTTATTGACCGCACTGGCCAATAGGTCACAAAAATTGTTCACTTCGGCGCGAGAATAACCGGAGGATGCTCTCCCAAGCTCTTTGGTCCTGATTTCAAAAGCACTGGGAGAGATCAACTTGCCACTGTTCACCCTGACGGTGCTTAGCAGCTCCAGAACGAGCTTCTTTGAGTAACCGTTGCGGGCCTTACTAAACATCTTGGAGGGCTGCTGCTCGAGCAAAGATGAAATCTCACTGAGGTTTGAGGTCAACTCCCCAAGAACCCCGGCTTTGCCTGATCGAATCACCCGCTGGGCTATTTCCCTAACCTCAAAAGTGTCCGCCAGCTTAGCGAGAGTTTGATCAACGGATGCGATTTGATATCCCCCTTGGACAAGATCAAATCGAGCTGACGAGATTATCGATGCGGTGGTCAGATTTCGAGATGAATCATCGAACTGATGCTTGATCCTTGTAAAGAACAAGTCCACTTGATCTGTGCTGTAACCCTGAAGGTCTGGAAGTCCCAATGGAAACATGTCTAAAACACTATCTGGCTCATGATGAAAGCAATAAACGAAGATGGAATCAACGAATCTATCCGATCGAGAACGCCCCCGTGACCGGGAAGCACGTTTCCCATGTCCTTAACGTTCAAGTCTCGCTTCAGAAGCGACTCGGAAAGATCTCCCAATACCGAGCTCAATAAAATAGCGGCACCGAATAATAAACCAAACCAGAATGTCGCCGGAGTGAGCAGCACGACCAACTGGCCGCCCACCAGGGCACCCACGATAGATGCTCCCAGACCTTCCCAGGTTTTCTTTGGGCTGATTTCTGGAGAGAGCTTAGTCCTGCCGAAGAATCGCCCAATCAAGTACCCAAATGTGTCAATAGCCACAACCGTTAGCACCATTCCCAGCACCCACGAAACTCCGTTGTCGCCATTAACAAGTTGGATAGCGAAGCCTAAAAGAACCGGAACATAAACCAGTACAAAAGCTGTTCCACCAAAATCCCTCAGAGTCTGCTTCAGAGATTGACTCTCCTTGCCAGCGATCAAAGTGAGGACTCGCCAAGCAACTAGCATCGCAAATGCAACCAGCAGACCAAGCCATTGACCTGTTGCACCAAAGAAATAGGTGGCAAGCAGGATTGCAGGTGCGAAAAGTGCAACAATTCTTGGGACGTGCCACCCAGAGGATCGCATTGCGTAACTCAGCTCTGCTGATGCAAAACCAGAGGCGACTGCCACCAGCGAAGTAAATGCCAGTGGGTGTAGCAACGAGAGCAACAACACTCCGCCAAGGCTAAAACCGACCACCAAGCGTGGCCCTAAGGTTTTAGTATTCGCCTGCGCCATTTAAACCTCTAAGAGCTCAGCTTCTTTATTCTTCAGCGCCTCATCGATTTTTTCAGTGTGAGCCTTGGTCAAAGATTCCAATTCCTTTTCGGCCCTGTCAACCTCATCTTCACCAGCGCCGCCGTCTTTCTTAATTCCCTCTAGGGCATCCTTGGCTGTTCGCCTAATGCTCCGCACGGATACTCGACCGTTCTCAGCCTTGTCGCGAGTGAGTTTCACATATTCTTTTCTGCGATCTTCGGTGAGCTCAGGCAGGTTAATTCGGATTATATCGCCGTCATTATTTGGCTGCGCCCCAAGGTTTGGCATAGCGTTTAGCGCCTTTTCAATAGCCTGCAGTGCACCTTTATCGTAGGGGTTGATAATGATTGATCGAGCCTCTGGGTTTTGAATCCCGCACAGCTGTGGCAGCGGAGTCGGCGTCCCGTAGTAATCGACCATTACCTTCTGGAACATCCCCGGGTTAGCGCGTCCAGTTCTAACTGAGGCAAAGTCGTCTTTGGTGGACTCAAGTGCCTTGTCCATTTTTTCTCTGGCTTCTTTTAGTATTTCTGCAATCATCTTTTACTCCTGGTTACTTATGCTCGAACTTTGGTTCCAACGTCTTTACCTAGCAAGGCGGCGGAAATGTTATCCATACCAAAAACCCTCATTGGCATTTTATTGTCCATGCAGAGCGAAAATGCGGTGGCATCAACAACCTTCAAGCCTTGCACCAGAGCGTCTTGGTAGCTAATCTCATCGAGCTTCGTTGCCTCAGGGTTTTTACGTGGGTCAGAAGAGTAGACACCGTCGACACCGTTTTTAGCCACCAAAACTTCGTCTGCGTTAATCTCTAGAGCACGCTGGGCTGCAACGGTATCGGTGGAAAAATACGGCAAGCCTGCACCGGCACCAAAAACCACAATCCGTCCTTTTTCAAGGTGACGAATTGCTCGAAGTGGGAGGTAAGGCTCAGCAACTTGAGCCATAGAGATTGCGGTCTGAACTCGAACATCAGCACCAGCCTGCTCGATAAAGTCCTGCAGGGCCAGAGCGTTCATTACTGTTCCCAGCATGCCCATGTAGTCCGCACGCCCGCGGTCCATACCTCGGTTAGAAAGCTCAGCGCCACGGAAGAAGTTTCCGCCTCCGACCACAACTGCGATCTCTACGTCTTTTGCAGCGTCAGCAATCTTCTTCGCGACTCCTGCAACCACATCCGGGTTTACACCCAGGCCGCCGCCGCCGAAGGCTTCGCCGGAGAGCTTTAGAAGAACCCTTCTTTTTTTAGTCTCCAACTTGACCTCCAGAAATCGCTTCAATTCGGTTCCAATACTAGGGCGCAAACGGCAAACGGGCCCGGTCTTTGACCGAGCCCGCATACCTTTTTTGTTCTATACGCCTACGCGAAGCCTTAGGAATCCGGTAACGGTTAGGCCGGCAGTCTTAGCAACCTGAGCAACGCTCTGCTTGTTGTCCTTGGCAAATGCCTGGTCAAGCAAGCAAGTCTCCTTGAAGAACCCGGTTACCCTGCCTTCAACGATTTTTTCAAGGGCAGCTTCTGGCTTGCCTTCGTTGCGAGCCGTTTCTGCAGCGATTTCGCGCTCCTTGGCAACAATCTCAGCTGGAACGTCTTCGCGGGAAAGGTAAGTAGGGCTGAACGCCGCGATATGAACCGCAATGTCGTGTGCTGTTTCTATATCGGCGCCATCAAAACCAAGCAATACGCCAACCTGAGGTGGCAAATCGCGACTGGTTCGGTGCATGTACGCATCGATACCAGCGGCTGAAATAACCTCTACTTTGCGAAGCTCAACCTTTTCACCCATGATCGCAGCCTTGTCAACGATTAGGTCAGCAACAGTCTTGCCATCGTGGGTAGCCTTCAGTCCGTCTTCGACATTTTTTGCTCCGGCTGCGGCGATTGCGTCAGCTACTTGGTCAGCAAGTGTCACAAAGTTCTCGGCTTTTGCTACAAAGTCAGTTTCGCAGGCAAGCTCAACTAAAACTCCAGCACCATCGCCAACGCGAGAAACAATCAACCCATTCGATGTGGTTCGGCCCTCACGCTTCGAAACACCCTTGAGTCCCTTAAGTCTTAAGAATTCAAATGCCTTCTCAATGTCGCCGTTCGCTTCATCAAGAGCGCCCTTGCAGTCCATCATTCCTGCACCGGACTTCTCGCGAAGCTCCTTTACGTCAGAGGCTGTGTAGTTTGCCATTATGCGTCCTTCTTTTCAGTCTTGGCCTTTGGAGCAGATTCGGCAGCCTTGGGTTCTGCCTTCTTGGCAGCTGGCTTCTTGACGGCAGC
>DGPE01000091.1 GCA_002390305.1 Micrococcales bacterium UBA4448
GCATGCATAAAGCCCCGGTGCGAACACCGGGGCTTTATGGTTTAGCAACCTATAGAAGGTTCGGTACTGTCTCGGCTACAGCTGTTGGTGAGAAGCCCCACTTTTCAGCAATTTCGCCCAAAACGCCAGACTCACGAAGTGTGTCTAGGTTGTCGTTTATGGCTTCCTGTAGTCCAGGGTTGTTTAGGTTCACAGGGAAGTTAGTCTGCCCTGGCTTGGTGGTTGAGACAACGCGGTCATCTGGAGCTGGAACATTGAATACGGCACCCTCAACAGGTGTGTTCTTCAATGCGGCCTGTCCGGATGGGAAGGTGTCTACAACAACGCTGATGCGGCCGCTTGCAAGGTCAGCATAAAGAGCCTGAGTGGTCTCGTAGAGACTCAAGTCGTCTCCAAGGATGTTCTCCAGGTCTTCGTTCCAAAGGAATCCGAGAGTTGAACCAACCTTGTTTCCGATCAGCCCCTCAACAGAGTCAACGCCATTTACGGAGATGAGTGTCAACTGGTCGATGATGACCGGGTTGCTCAACAAAACAATTTCCGCACGGGCGGCTGTGCGGTACCAGCTACCCAGGGTTGTGTCTGCGCGACCAGATTCGATCGCAGGAATCATTGCTGCACCGGTTCCAGGCTGCACCATTACATCTAGGCACTCAAGCTCTGCGATGGCGTGAAGGATTTCGCCTTCAGCACCGCTGAGTGAATCGCCGTCAATTGCAGAGAACGGTGGGTACTCGTATGCGGCAACCGTTAGAAGTCCAGCCTCGACAGTGGTGAGGCCGGCGTGTGCAGGCACACACTCTTCGGTTGTTGCTTCTTCGGTAGCTGTTGCTGCAGCTTCAGTGGTCGCCTCGGGAGCGGCTTCAGTGGCGCACCCCGTCAAGACGAATGAAGAGACAGCTAGAAGCAGAACAAGTCTGCTGGCGTGCTTTGGCATGTGTTTCCTTTCGTTGCGTTGTTTGTCAATCGGATTGTTCCGATTGAATCCGGTGTTGGTCGCCTCAGACATGTTTTGCTAGGCGTCTTTCTATGGATGTGACCAAGGCCGAAGCTGGGATTGTTATCGATGCGTAGACAGCGGCAGCTGCCAAGAAAACCGGTAGGTAGTTGAAGGTTTTAGTTCCAAGGAAGTAAGCAGACTGCATTACCTCGCTGATGGTGATCACATAGGCCAGTGAAGACAACTGGAACATGATTATTGCCAACCCCATCAGCGGCGGAATCGCAATTCGGGCAGCCTGAGGCATGATCACAAAGCGGAAGCTATCAACACCACTCAGCCCAGCAGCGCTGGCCGCTTCTAACTGACCCCTTGGAACGCTCTGAATGCTGGAGCGAATAGTTTCGGTGGCATAAGAGGCCGTTGACCAAGTGAAGGCAGAAACTGCTGCGACCATCGCGGACGGCACTATGTCAATTTGCGGCAGGCCTTGGTAGAAAATGTAAAGAAGTACCAAAAGTGGAACACCGCGACCAATCTCGACAACACCGATAACTATCCAGTTCAGTGGCTTTGGTGCGATGTCGATCAGCAATGCAAACGCTAGGGCCAAAGGGAAACCGAGAGCCAATGAGATTCCGGTCAGCTGCATGGCTGTGACCAGACCGGGGAGTAATTCGATTACGTAACCGAACCAGGTTTGTATATCCATTAGTTCACCACGTATTTCAGTCGACTCTTGGTGTCGGCTCTTCTGGCCCAGGCACCCAGTGGGATGCTCAGCAGTAGATAAGCGGCGCCAACAATCGCGAATGCGGCTAGTCCCTGCCCAGTACTTTGGGCCTGCTGGTTAGCCCTGAAGGTCATTTCGACAACGCCGATGGTTGAGGCTAGAGCCGAATCTTTCATCAAGCCCATTCCGTAGGTCACCATGGACGGGCTTACTGTTCTAAAAATCTGCGGCGCAATAATTTTGGTTAGTAAATCAAAGCTTCCAAGCCCTAAGGCTCTGGAGGCCTCTATCTGCCCGCGGTCAAGTGTTGCAAGGCCTCCCCGATAGATTTCGCCCAAATAAACAGACGCAATTATCCCGAAGGTGAAGATTGCCGCCTGCAGTGGCGTGAGCCTCAGTCCAACTTCGGCTAGGCCAAAAAAGACCACAAATAGCCACACCAATGGCGGCACGCTTCTGATTATTTCTACCCAGGCCCGGCCAATTCCTCGCACGATCATTAGCGGTGCGGTTCTGGCTCCCGCCACCGCAACCCCTATAACCGCGCCAATGGCAAAGCTGGACAGGGTTATAAACACTGTCCAAATCATGCCCTGAAGAATGTAGCCGATCATCAGCGACCCAAAACCGCGCTGAGGAACTGCTTCGTGCGTGGGTGCTCAGGCTCACTCATTACCTGCGCTGGTGGACCGCTTTCAACAATGCGACCATCGACCATCACGTAAACACGATCGCCAACTTCCTTGGCGAAGCCCATCTCGTGAGTTACCACCATCATGGTCATTCCGTCATCTGCTAGTTCGCGCATGACAGCAAGAATTTCCGCGCCCACCTCTGGATCCAATGCTGAGGTTGGTTCGTCAAAAAGCATCACCATTGGGTCCAGTGATAGCGAGCGCGCGATTGCAACGCGCTGCTGCTGACCACCGGAACATCTGCCCGGGTATTGATCGGCCTTGTCTTTCAAACCAACTCGGTCCAAAAGCTCCATTGAACGCGCTCTTGCCTCGTCCTTATCTCGACCTAAGACTCTGCGCTGAGCTAGGGAAATGTTTTCAAGAACCGTCAGGTGCGGAAACAGGTTGAATGACTGGAACACCATCCCGGCATTTCGTCGCAGGGTGGAAAGCTCTTTCTTGCTGGCTTTTCTGTGGCCCTCGCCAATCTCGATTTTAAAATCACCAATTGACAACACACCGGTTGTTGGAGTTTCCAGCAGGTTGATGCATCGAAGGAATGTGGACTTTCCAGCGCCGGACGGGCCGATGATTGAAATCACATCTCCTGCGTGAATGTCAATTGAAACATCGTCCAGCACCCTATTGTCGCCAAAGTCTTTGACTATATTTTTGGCGCTTAGGTAGGGCAGTTCGCTTTTTGTCATTTCTTGGCCTCCTCGCCATGTCGATGAGCAATTGCGGTTAGTTCGATTCTTTTCTCGCCCCTGAATCCCTGGACGAACAAAGTTGTTCTGGGTGGCAGGGGATACTGGCCAAAGCGATTACGCCAGGCTTCGTCGTAGGCCTCAAAGTCTTCTATCGCCGCCAGATAAACCGTTATTTGCAAAATCGCATCCAGCGAAGAGCCGGCGCGAATCAGAGTGGCTTCCAGGTTGTCCAAGCAGACAACTGTTTGTTCGCTGATGGTCTCAGGCGTTGTGCCGTCTGCCTTGACTGGTATTTGTCCGCATGGAAAGACCAAGTCGGCCAGCAGGGTTGCTGCTGGGTAAGAGCGCGGCTTGCCATCAGCATGATCGAGGCGGGTTATTTTGTTCATTCGGGAACCAAGAACTTCCAGGATAATTTTTTTAGAGCGGACCATTCGAATGGATCGACTACGACACCAGATCGAAGTGATTGCGCGACTGCTTCTTGTCTGGCCTGCAAAGAAAGAACTAGCTTGCCTGCTGGCATTACCTGCCTGGAAAGTGACCAGGTTTTTGGGCTAGTGCTCGAAGGATCACCGTGCTGATAAAGCGCCCCCTCGGTGACTGAATAGCCGACTGCATTTTTAGAAGAACCTTTGGTCTGACTGCCCCAAAAGAATGTTCCGGCGGACTCCTCTTCGATGTCCCAGAGCGCGGTGGCGAATTCTTTTGTGAGACCGGCGCTCTTGAAGTGAATTTCGCTGTTTGGTTTGCCCAGGGCAAGAGCAAACGCGAGCGGTGCAAACGTTGGGTATTTGGTCCCCTTGGCGTTGATACGCACATTAGGTTCTGAAGCGGTCACCTTGGGTAATCTTCTTGCTCCCAAGAATCTGTTGCCGTCTGAAACAATCGCGCTTATGCCGGTCCCCCATAGCACCTGCGAAACCCCGGCGACTCGACCAGCAACCTGGGCTTGACCCCAGGTGTAGCCAATGGCGCGCAGGGCGCGGTAGCTTTCCTCTTTGACCTCTCGTAAAGAGACCTTAGATTCTCTGGCTTCCGCAGTTTGTGGAGTCATTAACCGACGCCCTCCAGCTTGCTGGCGGGTTCAAAAACAGTTTCAAATAGAGTCAGCCAGTTTTCACCAAGAACCTTGGTCAACNCCTCATCGGGTAGACCTCTGTCGGAAAGAGCGTTGGCAAGAGCGGGGAAGTCTTCTGGGGATTGGAACCAGGCGCTCCATTCGGGCCACTGAACATTTTGCTTTGGCTTCCAGCGACCGTCACGAAGAAAAGTCACGTA
>DGPE01000047.1 GCA_002390305.1 Micrococcales bacterium UBA4448
AATGCCAACTGTTGACCAGTACGAGTCAGCAATGTCGCACGCTCTGGAGATTTCACTAAATGGGCCGGAAACAGGCGTAAACCCCCAGGTTGGGGCGGTGATTTTGGATCCGGCAGGCCAAATAGCTAGCGAAGGCTGGCACCTAGGCTCTGGAACCGACCACGCCGAGGTAATGGCTCTGAAAGAGTTCGAAGCGAGTTTCCCAGGCGTGAGTCTTCGTTATCACACTGCGGTTGTGACACTGGAACCCTGCAACCACTCTGGCAAGACTGGACCTTGCTCAAGGGCTTTGATATCCGCTGGAATTAGTAGGGTCGTCTATGCATCGAGTGATCCAGGAGTTACGTCCGGCATGGGCCGGCAAGCCCTTGAAGAGGCCGGAATCGAAGTGGTAGCTGGTATTTTGCTTCAAAAGGCCGAAGACCAGAATCGCGTTTGGCTAACTGCGAATCGGCTCCAGAGGCCCTTCGTGACATTGAAGTGGGCCAGCACGCTTGACGGTCGTAGCGCCGCCAATGACGGCACAAGTCAATGGATTAGTGGACCAGAGTCACGGGCAGATACCCACAAAAGACGCTCTGCTGCAGACTCAATCCTTGTTGGCACTGGAACAGTTCTAGCCGATGACCCAGAACTCACCGCAAGAAAGCCCGACGGCAGCTACTACGAAACCCAGCCGCTGCGAGTAGTGATTGGCCAGCGGGAACTGCAACCGGACTTGCGGTTATTCAACGACAAGGCAAAGACCCTCGAACTAAAAACTCGGGATCTGGATCATGTTTTAGCCGATCTTTGGACCAGGGACATCAAGCACGTTTTTGTCGAAGGCGGTCCAGCTGTCGCGAATGCTTTCGTGAGAGCCGGCCTGGTAGATGAGTTCTTGATCTATTTAGCGCCCATGCTGCTGGGTGGCAAGAATATGGCGCTCGAGGATTTCGGGGTAGCGACAATTGGTGATGCTCTGCACCTTGAAATTTTGGAAACAACACCGACTGGAAAAGATATCTGTATTAGAGCTAGGAGAGCTTAGATGTTTACTGGAATTATTGAAGAGCTTGGAAAAGTCACTGCAATCGAGACTCAAACCGATGCCCTCAGGTTGACAATTTCCTGCCAAAAAGTATTGGAGGACCTGAAGCGCGGCGATTCGATTTCCTGCTCGGGCACCTGCCTAACCGCTATCGAAATCGACGAGCACGGCTTCACTGCCGATGTAATGTTCGAAAGCATCAGGCTTACCAGCCTCAGTGAAGTCAAGGTCGGTGACCCTATGAACCTTGAGCGAGCAATGAACGCCAGCACCCGTTACGGCGGACATGTGGTTCAAGGCCATGTGGACGGTGTTGGTGAATTTGTATCCAGGGAGACCAGTGAGAACTGGGACTGGGTGAGAATCAGAATCCCGAAAGAACTGCTTCGCTACGTTGTGATGAAGGGTTCCATAACCTTTGATGGAATCTCTTTGACCGTCAACGAGATCAACGATGATGTGATTGGACTTTCTCTTATTCCTGAAACCCTCGCTGTAACAACGCTGGGATCAAAAGTTGCAGGCAACAAAGTCAATGTCGAGGTTGATGTCATGGCCAAGCACATAGAACGATTGCTGGAGTTTAGGTAAATGGACATCCAGCAGTCAAACATCGAAGAGGTTCTCGACGCTCTTAGGGCCGGCAAGCCGGTTCTCGTCACCGATGCTGAGGATCGAGAAAACGAAGGTGATGCAATAATCGCCGCTGAATTCGCAACTCCCGAGTGGATTGCTTGGATGATTCGGCACACCTCGGGATATATTTGCGCACCCATGACCGAAGAGCGGGCAAATGAATTGCACCTGCCGCTGATGTGGGTGAACACCGAAGACCCGCATCACACTGCCTACACGGTAAGCGTTGATGCAAAAGCCAGAGCCACTACCGGAATCTCAGCATCCGACAGAGCACTGACGGGTCGCGTTCTTGCCGACCCTTTGTCTACCGCCGCGTCACTGATTAGACCGGGGCATGTGATTCCGCTTCGAGCTAAGGCAGGAGGTGTGCTGGAAAGACCTGGGCACACTGAAGCTGCGGTCGATCTGCTAAAGCTTGCCGGTCTTCAACCGGTTGCAATGATGGCCGAATTGGTAAACGACGATGGAACCATGATGAAGCGTGAGGAATTATTTCTGATGGCTTTAAGGTTTGACCTACCTATGACTAGTATTTCTCATCTAAAAGACCACGTGGCCAAGCTCTCGTTGCAAAGTGCAGATAAGAGTAACCGCATCCGTTTCGAGGCAGAAGCCAAGCTTCCAACCAGCCATGGAGACTTCCGCGTGAGAGGTTATTACGATGTGCAAACCACTGCTGACCACGTTGCCATAATCTCCGGTAACCCAACCGGCAAAAAGGTCCTGGTTCGTTTGCACTCAGAGTGCATCACCGGAGAGGCCTTCGGCTCACTCAAGTGTGAGTGTGGACCGCAGCTAGATGCTGCCCTAGACACTATCAACGCTGATTCAGAAGGTGGAGTGGTCATTTATCTTCGCGGCCAAGAGGGCCGCGGCATTGGCCTGCTAAACAAGCTCAAGGCTTATGCGCTTCAAGAGCAGGGCATGGACACAGTAGATGCAAACCTTGCCCTAGGTTTTCCAAGTGAAGCGCGAGAGTACGGGGCAGCCGTTGCCATCCTGCAGGACCTGGGTGTCGAAACAGTGAGGCTCTTGTCAAATAATCCGGCAAAGCGCAGCTTCCTGGAGGAGGCGGGCATTGCAGTTGTTGAGACTGTTCCACTGATTGTGGGTGTGGCCGAGCAGAATATTGGTTACCTTCAAACCAAGCGCGAGCGCATGGGACATGAGATACCCGCTAATCTGGAAAAGTGAGCGGTAGCGGAGCACCAGATCTAGAAGTTTCCTCAGCGGGGAAGAGCGTTGTAATCATCGCCTCTTCTTGGCATGACGAAATCATGGGTGGTCTGATTCTTGGGGCTCAAAAAGAACTTGCCAAATCTGGCGCGGTGGATGTTCAACTGCAAAGAGTTCCCGGTGCTTTCGAGCTTCCCCTTGCTGCGTCCCTGGCATTTGAAAATGGGGCAGATTTGGTGATCGCCCTGGGGGTAGTAATCCAAGGCGGGACCCCTCACTTTGACTACATTTGCTCATCCGCGACCGAGGGCTTGACTCGCGTGCAGCTGGACTATAAAAAACCAATTGGCTTTGGTCTACTAAC
The DNA here is from genome assembly GCA_002390305.1 of Micrococcales bacterium UBA4448. Taxonomy (GTDB): domain Bacteria; phylum Actinomycetota; class Actinomycetes; order Actinomycetales; family Microbacteriaceae; genus Aquiluna. The sequence continues at coordinate 3,210 of DGPE01000047.1, forward strand.
TGTAAACACTCAGCAGGAGGCTCTTGATCGAGCAGGTCTTGCAGGTTCCAAAGAAGATAAAGGAGCAGAGGCTGTGCAGGCAGCTCTGGCCATGGCGGTACTGACCAGCGATTAGGCTTGGGTCCAGATCATAAGGAGCACAGCCCATGGAACACGCTGGCCGAAGTGCTCTAAGCAGTAATTCGTTGAACCCAGAAAACGAGATCTCACACAAAAAATTGGGCAATCGCAGGGTAACCGGCACTGAGCAGTACTACACACCGAAAGACCTCGCAGTTTTCCTAGTTGGCGTGACACTTGAACACATTGAAAACCCAAAGCACGCACACTTTCTGGAGCCTGCAGCGGGCACCGGTTCATTTGTTGAAGCTCTAAGAAGTCATGGCATTGAAAATATCTCAGCGATTGACAAGTACCCGATGCACCCGGATATCGCCGAGGCTGACTTCCTAACATGGTCTCCAACTGGCAAGACTTTGGTTACGATTTCTAATCCGCCGTTCGGGAGAAATAATGCACTGTCGGTGCCGTTTTTCAACCATGCCGCCAACTTTTCAAGCCACATTGCCTTTCTCGTTCCCAGGTCTTGGAGAAAGTGGTCGGTGCAGAACCGGCTAAATGCGAATTTCCACCTGATCAGCGACATCGATATTTCCGTGCAATACGAGAACAGCGCTGGAATCAAAATCGTTGATCGCAACGACCTTCGCACCTGCTTTCAAGTCTGGGAAAAGCGAGACCAAACCAGAACAAAAATCTCGGTCCCAAATAATGGATTCTTAGAAAAATCAACGCCCGAAGATGCTGATCTTGCGATTAGGGTCTTCGGTTACGGATGCGGAAATGTAATGCGGTCCTTCCCACGCAAAGCCAACACCACCTTGATGTTCCTGAGAGTCTTAGATAAGTCCGTCCTGAATCTTCTGGATGGCTTAGATTATGAGAGGTTTTCCAACAACACCGCTTACACACAGGCGCTGTCGTTTCCGGAAATCAATTACCTCCTCAACCAGGAGGTTTACGGGGATGGCTTTCACGAGAAGTTAGGTTAAAATCTGCATGAGCGATTACTACCAGGACCCGACTCAAAACCCGAAGAGCCGCGAGTATAAGGGCCCCAGAGCCAAGCTCGGCGACCTGCTGCCATACCTAAAAGACCACCGGAAGACTCTGATCCTGGCCCTAATTCTTTCAGTGCTTGGTTCCTTACTGGCTTTGGGCCAACCTCTTCTAATTGGACAGCTGATCACGGCAGTGGAGCAGAGCCTTGACACTTCGACTCTGGCTATTTTTATTGTCGTGTTGGTAATCACTTCAGCACTCGTGAACGCCTTCCAGTACTACCTGCTTTTCAAAACCGGTGAAGGCGTAGTCCTAACCACGCGCAAAGCCTTAGTGGCCAGGCTGCTGAGGCTACCTATTTGGCAATACGATAGGCGCCGAATTGGTGACTTGGTCTCCAGGGTGGGATCCGATTCGACGCTGCTGAAAGCTGTACTCACCCAAGGTCTGGTGGATGCCCTCGGAGGCCTGTTGCAATTCTTCGGTGCGATTATCGTGATGGCATTCATTGACCCCATATTGCTTGCAACGACCCTGTCCGTTGTGTTTGTGGCAGTCGGCGCGATTGCCCTGACCGGTCGCAGGATCAGATCCGCGACCACTAAAGCTCAGATGCGGGTTGGTGAAATGAGTGCGTCTGTGGAGCGGGCACTTAGCGCCATTAGGACCATTAAGGCGGCACGGGCTGAAGACCGAGAAACAGCGGAGATAGACAAGGATGCTCACGCTGCTTATGACCAGGGACTGAGCATTGCGAGGCTTTCTGCGATTGTCTCCCCCATTGCCCAGGTTGCCTTTAACAGTGCTTTCATAATTGTCTTGGGTCTGGGTGGCCTCCGGGTTGCAACCGGCACAACATCAATTGCCTCCTTGGTCACTTTCGTTATTTTGCTATTTTTCATGATTGGGCCATTGATCTCTGCTTTCGGCGCCTACACATCAGTGATGGGCGCTCTTGGTGCGCTAGCTCGAATAAAAGAGATCATGGACCTTGAGGAAGAAGAGCCAGGCGGTGAAAAACTGCCCAGAAAGCGACAGAACTCGACGGCCATCGAATTCAAAAACGTCAGATTTAGCTATGCGGTTGATGACGACGAGGAGCCCAAGGAAATAATTAAGGGCATCGACTTGAAAATCGCCCGAGGATCTCGAGTGGCCTTGGTTGGACCCTCCGGTTCAGGAAAATCAACTGTCTTCTCTCTAATCGAACGCTTCTATGAGCCAACTTCTGGAGAAATCCTGCTGGACGGCCAACCGGTTACTGAGTTCTCAAGAGACTCGCTCAGGCAACAACTTGGTTACGTCGAACAGGATGCGCCCGTGCTAGCTGGGTCACTCAAAGACAACCTGCTACTTGGCAGGGCAGATGCAACCGACGAAGAGTTAGAAAAAGTGCTGTCGCAGGTAAACCTGAGTGACGTCTTGAATCGCGACAGCAAGGGCCTCGGGGCTGAAGTTGGCGAAGACGGCATCATGCTCTCGGGTGGAGAGCGACAGCGCCTAGCTATCGCTAGGGCGCTCCTTGCCTCTCCGGAGATCTTGCTTTTGGATGAATCAACAAGTGCACTTGATGGGCCCAATGAGCAGCGAATGCGAGAAGCGATCGATGCTGTGGCCCATGACCGCACCCTCATGGTTATTGCCCACAGGCTTTCGACCGTTGTTGACTCTGATCAAATTATCGTGTTGGAACACGGTGAAATCGTCGGTGTTGGAACCCACTCGGAACTAATCAAAAGCACACCACTCTACAAAGACTTAGCGAAGCACCAACTGCTGGTATAGCAATAGAGTGAAGGCATGAGTAACCAGCCTGAAATCAACGTCGATCACGCTAATGACCTAGACAGTCAAGATCCCCTAAGGGCCTTCAAAGACGAGTTTGTTATCACCGACCCCTCCGTCTGCTACCTAGACGGAAACTCACTAGGACGCCTTCCAAAAAAGACTGTGACTGAGGTCAACAGCTTCCTAATGAATGAGTGGGGGCCCGAGCTGGTTGATGGATGGTCGCACTGGATTGATCAGGCTCAACCGGCAGGAGATTTGCTAGCTCGAGCCGTATTGGGCGCTGAAGCGGGCCAAACCCTGGTCTGTGACACCACCAGTGTGAACTTCTATCAACTTTGCGTTGCGGCGATCAAAGCCCGCCCAGGACGCAAAACGGTCATAATCGACTCGTCGAACTTTCCAACCGACCGATATGTGCTGGCAGGAATCGCGGAGGCGATGGGGCTAAATCTTGTCACGCTGGACACCGATGGTTCAGGCGGGCCCGGTGCAGTAAAAATTGAATCAGAGTTTGAGCGAGTAACTGCAGATGCCCTAGCACCACACCTCAACGACGATGTTGCTCTGGTGACGCTGCAGGCAATCAACTACCGATCCGGGGCCAGGCAGAACCTGAAGGAAATTACAGATTTAGTCCGAAATCATGGAGGTTTAGTGGTCTGGGATTGCTCCCATGCCGCCGGTTCAATTCAACTTGACTTTGAGAAAAACGGCGTGGATCTAGCGGTCGGCTGCACCTATAAATATGGCAATTCTGGCCCCGGTTCTCCGGCCTGGCTTTTTGTTTCTAATCGGATTCAAAAAGAACTTCGCGTCCCAATCCAGGGCTGGTTTGCGCAGGACCTGCAATTTGAAATGGGCCCGGATTTTGACCCGGCGGACACCATTCGTAGATTCCAAATTGCCAGCCCGTCGATTATCGGAATTAGGGGCGTTGAAGTTGCCTTTGAAATGATCGAACGCGCCGGGATTGCAAACATAGAACTGAAGGCTGCCAAGGGCACAGATCTGATGATTTCACTATTCCATCAGTGGCTTGAGCCACTCGGGTTTGAACTTGCCACTCCAAAAGAGCATTTCCTTCGCGGTGGTCACATAATCATCACTCATCCCGATGCCAAGCAGATTGCGTACGCGATGCGAAAGATTTCCAAGGTCATCCCTGACTATCGTGAACCAAACGCAATTAGATTGGCGATTTCTCCTCTCGCAACAAGCTATCGAGAAGTCTTTGACGGCTTCGAAAGGTTGAGGGACTTAGTCGTTAGCGGTGAGCACCTAGGTTTGGCTCAAGATGGAAACAGGGTCACCTAATGCCAACAGTTTTACTTGCGTTAGGTTCAGGAGGAGCAAGAGGTTGCGGAATGAGCAGATATAGAACCGCTGGCTACCCGCCGGATGTCATGGTAGAAATCCCGATAGATTCTGTCGGCATGCTCGATTTTCATAAGGCTCAGGGCCAGATTGATCTCGGCGGAACACTGACAGCTAAAACGCTCGACCGAATGAAGGGATAGTTTTGGACCACAACAAGCACGTTACTTACATTTCTTACCTAAAAGTAGATGAACTCTTGGAGCTTCAGCAACCGCTTAGCGACGGTCCTGAGCACGACGAGCTTCTGTTCATAACCATCCACCAGGTCTATGAGCTTTGGTTCAAGCAGATGCTTCACGAAGTTCAAGCGCTACAGGTTGCCCTTGAAGAGGGGAAGTCTCATCGATCAATGGCGCTACTGGGCCGGCTAAGAAACATCATGAAGACCTGCGTATCTCAGCTGGATATTCTTGAGACAATGACCCCGCTGCAGTTCAACTCATTCCGCGAGCGGTTGCAATCGGCCAGCGGCTTTCAGTCCGCCCAGTTTAGAGAGTTTGAAGCCGTACTCGGCAGGAGAGATCAAGCCGGAGCCGGAGCTGACAGCAAATCCGGCATGGGCATGGCCGAACACCTAATTCCAGGCTCAAGCGCCAGACAGCGAGTGGAAACTGCAATGGCAAGACGCTCTGTCTGGGATTCGGCTCTTCACTTTTTCAACTCGCGCAAACCAATCCCGGAAGAGCTTCTTGACAGGGATGTGACCAAGGGTTGGGAACCTCACGAGGGCCTTCAAGAAGTTCTAATCGAACTTCATCGTGAGGATGCAGAAGCCTCAATGATTGGCGAAGCACTGGTTGATCTAGATGAGGGCCTTCAGGAGTGGCGCTACCGTCACGTGAAGATGGTTGAAAGAACAATTGGTCACAAAATTGGATCGGGTGGATCTTCTGGCGCAGGCTATCTTGCCAGCACGCTGTTCAACCCAGTCTTCCCAGACCTCTGGGCTATTAGATCTAGGTTCTAGCTGACGGCAAGAACAACGTTCTTAAGTAGCATCGCTCTGGTCATTGGCCCAACGCCGCCAGGGTTTGGCGATACAAAGCCTGCAACTTCATTGACAAGTGGGTCGACATCTCCAAGAAGTTTTCCAGCTACGCGCGTGATTCCGACATCTAATACTGCCGCCCCCGGCTTGATCCACTCCGGTTTAATAAAATGCGGGCTGCCGATCGCGGCAACAACAATATCTGCACGCCGAATAGCGCTTTCAAGGTCTTTTGATGCCGAGTGGAGCAGGGTTGGTGTCGCATCCACACCCTTGCGCGACAGCATTAGCCCGAGTGGCCTGCCAACAGTTAGGCCCCTACCGACCACCGCTACTTCTGCCCCGGCTAGCTCAACTTCATAACGCCCAAGGAGTTCTAGAATTCCGCTGGGAGTGCAAGGAAGTGGACTTGTGACCTCTCCCCCTAAATTCATAACCAACTTCCCCAGATTCACTGGATGCAGACCATCGGCGTCCTTTTCAGGGTCAATCATTTCCAGCATTTGATTGGCATTGATCCCCCCTGGAAGAGGGAGCTGAACGATAAAGCCCGTTACCTCGTCATCCTGGTTTAGATCTCTAATCGCAGCTTGGATGTCTGATTGTGTGGCAGAGGAATCCAGATCAATTCGGATTGATTGGATCCCTACCTCTTCACAGTCCCGGTGTTTTCCGGCCACGTATGCCGCAGATCCAGGATCGCTACCAACAAGCAAGGTCCCGAGACCGGGGGTGATCCCGCGCTGCTTGAGGGTGGCCACTTGCTCTGCAAGCTCGCTTTTTATTTGCCCAGAAACTTTAAGGCCGTCAAGAATCTGGGCGGTCAAGATGTTACCGGTTCTCTAATCCCGGGTAGAGCGGGAAGCCATCAGTGAGCTTATGAACACGAGCCTTCAGTGCTGCCAAGTCTGAACCCGGAATCAATGCCATCGCGATGATGTCCGCGACCTCGGTGAACTCTTCATCCCCGAAACCTCTGGTTGCAAGAGCGGCAGTTCCTATGCGGACACCTGAGGTCACCATTGGAGGCCTCGGGTCATTTGGAACAGAGTTTTTGTTCACGGTTACACCGGCGTCATGCAGCAAGTTCTCAGCGGTCTGACCGTCAACTGCAGAGTTTCTAAGATCAATGAGGACCAAGTGAACATCTGTTCCACCGGTCAGCACCGACACCCCAGCGGCAATGGTGTCTGCCTGGTTCAGTCTCCCCGCAATGATGCGTGCTCCAGATATGGTGCGCTCTTGACGCTCCTTGAATTCTGGCTGCATGGCGGCCTTGAATGCCACTGCCTTGCCCGCGATAACGTGCATTAGTGGGCCACCCTGTTGACCTGGGAATACTGCGGAATCAATTTTCTTTGCCCATTCCTGCTTGCAAAGAATAAGCCCAGACCTAGGCCCACCAAGAGTCTTGTGAACGGTAGTCGAGATAACGTCGGCATACGGCACTGGGCTTGGGTGCAACCCTGCTGCAACTAGGCCAGCGAAGTGAGCCATGTCGACCCAAAGTTTTGCGCCAACCTCATCTGCAATCTCTCGGAATTTTGCAAAGTCCAAGTGCCTGGAATAGGCAGACCATCCAGCAATCAAGACGGCAGGCTTAACCTCTTGCGCTCTAGTCCTCACAATGTCCATGTCGATCAGATGGGTTTCGGGGTCTAACTCGTAGGAGTGCCCCTCATACATGCGTCCAGAGAAGTTCAGCTTCATACCGTGTGTTAGGTGGCCACCGTGAGCCAGGCTCAAACCAAGAATGCGGTCACCTGGGCTGGCTAGTGCCATCATGACAGCAGCGTTTGCGGTTGCTCCAGAGTGCGGCTGGACGTTTGCGTGGTCTGCACCAAATAGCTCTTTGGCACGTTCACGTGCCAGATCTTCGGCGATGTCAACAGCTTCACAGCCTCCGTAATAGCGCTTACCGGGATAGCCCTCGGCGTACTTATTGGTGAGTACCGACCCTTGAGTCTCCAAAATTGCATTTGAGACAAAGTTCTCGCTGGCAATCATTTCCAAGGTGTGGCGCTGACGATCTAGTTCCTGCTGTAAGACAGCAGCAATCTCGGGATCGACTTCACTGAGCGGTGACATAAAGCTGGCTGATTGATTTGGCATGAGACAAGTTTATAGGCGCTTGCGCCCTGAAAAGCCTTGCGACAATAGGATTACCTCATGTCATCACCGAAAGAACACTGGGTTCTAACTTTCGTATGCCCAGATCAACCAGGAATTGTCCACGCCATATCAGGTGCGGTAGTCAAGGCCGGCGGAAACATTACTGAAAGCCAGCAATTCACTTCTAGCGACACAGGCCGCTTTTTCATGAGGCTTCAAATTGAGGCTGATATTACGAAGGCCGACTTTGAGAAGCAGTTCGAGGGCTTGGCGGAGTCTTTAGAGTTGGAATATGTCCTTGATTATGTCGGACGCCCGATGCGCACGATTATCTTGGCAACCACTGCCGACCACTGCCTGAATGATTTGCTTTATCGCCAACGTGCTGGCCAACTACCAATTACCGCCACCAAAATATTTGCAAATAATGACGCTTTAGGCTCACTGGCCACCTTCTTTGGTGTTCCATTTGTATCCCAAGAGACCAAGAATCAAATTGACAAGGACCTATTCGAAAAAGCACTTCGAGAGTTTATAAACGAAAACGACATTGAGTTGATCGTCTTAGCAAGATACATGCAGATCCTGTCACCAGAGTTCTGCGAAGAATTCGCGGGCAAGATTATTAACATTCACCACTCCTTTTTGCCTGGTTTCAAGGGAGCTAACCCTTATGCCCAAGCACACGCCAGAGGTGTGAAGCTAATCGGTGCCACAGCGCATTTTGTCACCCAGGATTTGGATGAGGGTCCAATCATCGAGCAGAACGTGACCCGAGTTGAGCACTCCTCCTCTAAAGACCAGCTGGTTCAAATCGGCCAGGATGTGGAATCAAAAACCCTCACTCAAGCCGTCAGATGGTTCGCCGAACACCGCGTGCTACTTGATGGTCAGCGAACCATAATCTTTCGATAGGCTGCCGCTGCCAGTAGTCCAGTCACAACGATGACGATGCCCCCTGGTGCGGCAGTCTGAAGAATGCTTGGTTCGGCAGCTTCAAAATCCTGCATGACTAGGCTCGTATTCGTCGGCTTTTCCTCGATTAACGGCACGCTCGAATCCGCAGCTTCTTTAGGAACCTGATTGGAATCGGTCAACGGGTCAGTCGTCACTGTCACGGCCTCCACTGGCAAAACTTCAGTGACCGAGGGTGCTTGTTGCCCTTTCTCCAAAATGGTTGGCAGGCTTTCACTCACTGATTCTTCAGTTTGCACTTCGGTCTGCAAGAGATCTTTAATCTCTTCCAGTAACTCCTCGGTCACGTTTTCGGTTGGCTCTGATGCTGGTGATTCACTTTCAGATGGCTGAGGTTCTTCAGGGCTGGAAGGCAAAGGTGGTTCAGCCTCGTTCCCAGGCAAGACATCAGCTTGCGAGGATTCGCTGCTTTCAAGCTGTTCGCTAGGTCCTGGCTCTGGTTCTGGTTCTGGTTCTGGTGCTGGCGTAATCGCCAAAACAACCTCCAGGTCTGTGTCGGTAAGGGGTCCAAGATTTCCGGCAGCATCACTAAGTGAAAAAGCGGGAAACTGCCAAGTGAGCAATCCTTCTGCGCAATCATGAATCTCGAACCTGATGCTGTTTGGGCCTTTTGTGACCTCAGGAAGGCAGTTCAGATCTTCCGCTGCAAAACTTACGATTGATTCTTCGTTTAGTGAGTCCTCATACTCGAGCACCGCAACCACGCTAAAGAACCCATCTTGCTCAATCACCACCGGTTCCAACCAGTGGGCATTGGGGGCAGTTGTATCTCTCATGCTTAGAAAAGTCAGTTCCGCACTAGGGCCGGTGTTCCCAAAAGCGTCCGCAACGGAATCGGGAAGTAGCGTGACCGATATTTCTCCGTCACTGCAATCGTCGAGGTACAGCTCCAATCCCAACAACTCTGCTGTTTCACAACCCCGCACTATCAGGTCAGTCAGCACCAGACCATAAACACTTTCATCAGGGACTACTAGCAGCAGATAATCGATGACTTCCGACTCCGACTGTGTCAAAAACATACTTGGACCTTGAAAATCGAGGTTTAGGCCAATTGAGTTGATCCCCTCTGGATCTAGCGTCAATATAAATTCTTCCGAGAACGTCGCCTCAAATTCTGCCAACGCGCAACCAGTGACTGTGAACGTGGCACCGTTTTCTGTCTGCGTGAAATCCGTTATTGTGCAGTCGTGATCTGCCAAAAAGACATCTTCTTCGGTCAGCGCAATTGAATCTTGAACCCCAACTTCTAGATGTACTGACTGACCCACTTGAGCTGCGGTAAACACGGTGACCTTGGATATAAGCGCGTAGCGCAGAATCACAAGCCCTGAGCCCTGTCTAACCCCAGTTTCATGTTCTACAGAGGTGGCCCGGGTTGGATCGGCATAAGATGACCCTCCCCCACCGCCGCCAGCATCGGAGCAGCATGAATCTGAGTCTGCCCCACCGCCGCCGCCGCCATACCAGCCGCCACCACCGCCACCGCCACCTGCATTCCAGCTGCTGCCGCCAGTGCCCCCGATGCCAAATGCGCCAGATTCCGCAGCGCTACCACCGTTCGAGCTTCCGCTGCTTCCACCGCGCTCTTGAGTGCCACCGAATCCCCCACCACCCTGTCCCGAGCCCCCATTGGGGGCTATGAGGTTACCGCCATGTCCTCCAGGGGCCCCGGCATATCCTCCGCCACCTCCAGCGCCTCCCGCTAGGGCAATTCTTTGGCTGAGCTCCGTTCCAACCCGTATGTCGCTTGCTCCGCCTCCCGAACCTTCGTTTCCCCTGGACCCCCCGGCTCTACCTCCTCCATTGAACCCACCCGTCGCATCGGAGCCAACTGCACCGACCCCTCCAACATATATCCACAGCTCTTCTGGGACCGCCGATAATTCGCCAGAAATCTTGCCACCGAGGCCACCGCGCCCACCAGCTGCGCCATAGATCTCGAAAGTAATGTTTCCTGCACTTGCGGGAACATCGAAATATTGGGCTGCGCCAGTGTATTCAAATATGACTTCACAAATACTCCCCGGGCATTCTTCTGCTATTGCAGGCGAGGCGCTAAATGTGAGAAGAGGCAAAATTGTAAAGGCAAGATAAGTTTTTATTTTCATGCCCCACAAACTAAAACTCCCCGCAGTTTCCTGCAGGGAGTTTTCCACAGGCCACAAGGGCCGATAGTTATTAGGCCATTTTGATTCGAAGGTTCTCTGCCAACGAGGCCATGAACTCTTCGGTGGACTGCCATGCCTGATCTTTGCCAACGAGCGCTGCCAAGTCCTTGGTCATCTTTCCACTCTCCACAGTTTCGATTACAACCGACTCCAGCGTTCTAGCGAATTCTGCAACCTCAGGTGTGTTGTCCAACTTGGCTCTGTGCATGAGACCCCTGGTCCAAGCAAAGATTGATGCGATTGGGTTGGTAGAGGTCTTTTTACCCTGTTGGTGCTGGCGGTAGTGGCGAGTAACAGTGCCGTGAGCAGCCTCTGCAAGGGCTGTCTTTCCGTCCGGTGTGGTCAGCACTGATGTCATCAGGCCGAGCGAGCCAAAGCCTTGGGCCACGGTGTCTGACTGGACGTCGCCGTCATAGTTTTTGCAGGCCCAAACGTAACCGCCCTCCCACTTCATTGCAGCAGCAACCATGTCATCGATCAGTCGATGCTCATAGGTGAGGCCAGCTTCTTCGAAGCGGTCTTTATACTCTGCCTGGAAGATCTCCTCGAAGGCATCCTTGAATGCTCCGTCGTAGGCCTTCAAAATCGTGTTCTTGGTTGACATGTAGACCGGGTAGTTTCGGGCTAAACCGTAGTTGAACGAAGCACGAGCAAAGTCTCTGATCGAATCCATGTAGTTATACATGCCCATAGCAACTCCACCGGATTCTGGATACTCGGCAATAGTCATTGTCTGCGGCTCGGAGCCATCTGCAGGGGTCCAGGTCATTGTGACAGTGCCCTTGCCTGGAATCTTGATGTCTGTTGCCTTGTACTGGTCACCGTGAGCGTGACGGCCAATAATAATCGGCTTGGTCCAGCCCGGCACCAACCTTGGAACATTTGAAATTATTATCGGCTCGCGGAACACGACCCCATCGAGAATGTTTCTAATCGTGCCATTTGGTGAACGCCACATTTTCTTCAGCCCGAATTCCTCGACTCTGCCCTCGTCCGGCGTGATTGTTGCGCACTTAACCCCGACACCGTGCTCGCGAATTGCATTCGCAGCATCAATTGTGATCTGGTCATCAGTTGCATCGCGGCTTTCTACTGAAAGGTCGAAGTATTCTAAATCCACGTCCAAGAATGGCAGGATCAGGCTGTCTTTGATTTCCTGCCAGATGATGCGAGTCATCTCGTCACCGTCTAGCTCGACGACCTTGCCAACAACTTTAATTTTGCTCATAATTCTCCTGAATAAACTGCGCGATTAGCGCTTAGGGGTTATTCCTAGCTTAGCGTTTCCGCATCGGCCTTGTCTCGACCGGTAGCTTGGGACCTGGCCCTACTAAACCAGTGAATCTCTCCAAGCCTTGTAGAGCTTAGAGAACTTGCCGCCTGATGCAATCAGCTGTTCCGGTGAACCGTCTTCAATGATCGCGCCGTGCTCCATCACCAGCACCCTGTCAGCTATCGACACGGTCGAAAGACGGTGAGCAATAATGATGGCGGTTCGTCCTTTTAGCAATGTCTTTAGGCCGAGCTGAACCATTGCCTCTGATGGAATATCCAAAGAAGAGGTTGCCTCGTCAAGGATGAGCACGGCTGGATTTGCCAGGAAAGCCCTGGCAAAAGAGATCAATTGCCGCTGACCGCTGCTCACCCTGCCACCGCGCTTATTCACATCGGTGTCGTAGCCATTTGGGAGGTCCAAAATAAACTCATGCGCTCCTACGGCAGTTGCGGCCTTGACAATCTCCTCAATAGAAGCACCCGGTTTGCCGAGTTGAATATTCTCAGCAACCGAACCGGTGAACAGGTAGGCCTCTTGAGTGACCATAACGACTTCTCTGCGAAGATCGGAGTTTGAAATATTCCTAAGGTCGTAGCCATCAAGCTTTACTGAACCTTGAGAAGGGTCATAGAACCTAGAAACAAGTTTTGCCAGTGTTGATTTGCCCGCGCCGGTTGTTCCAACCAGCGCAATCGTCTGCCCCCCAGGAATATCTAACGCGAAAGGCTTCAGGACTACATCTCCGGTTGCATACTGGAATGCAACATCCGTGAACTTCAACCCACCTTTTATGTTTTCGAGATTCACCGGGTTGGTAGCCTCAGGAACTGATGGCTCTTCCTCCAGAACACCTGAGATTTTTTCAAGCGCCGACGACGCAGACTGGTACGAGTTATAGAACATCGCAATTTGCTCCATGGGACCAAAGAACTGCCTGGCGTACAAGATCGCTGCCGTTAGGACGCCGATTCCAAGAGCTCCATCCAGGACTCGTATGCCGCCGACCAGCAGGATTGCGGCAACAGTCACGTTTCCAATCAAAATCAGACCCGGGTCAAATATTCCAAAGAGCTGTATTAAGCGCGCATTGAGTTTTCTATAGATCTCAACCAGACCGCCGAAATGCTTCTCATTGCGCTTTTCCTTGCGGAAGGCTTTTACGGCTCGAACACCTGTCATGGTCTCAACAAAGTTCTGGATCAAAGTAGATGATGCAACTCGCTGGGCCCTGAACCCTCTATTGGTGTTTACCTGAAACCACCTGGTCAAGATCGCTAGCGGAATCAACGCGACGAGCAAGATTAGAAAGCTAATTGGGTCAAGGACCAGCAAAGCTATTGCGGTGAAGACCATAAAGATTAGACCAACCACCAATTCGCTTAGACCCCCTGAGAGAAGCTCAGAGATGGTTTCCAGGTCAGAGGTCTGGCGGGCAATGACTCGTCCCGCGGTGTAGCGTTCGTGGAATTCGACCGAAAGCTTTTGAGTGTGGACGAACATTCGATTTCTTAGATCAAACAACATTGCCTGAGCAATTTTGGCAGTGAGAATAAGAAAGAAATAGACCGTAACTGCCGCGGCTCCCGCAGCTCCAAGGTAGGCCAGCACAATCGTCCAAAGCGGTAGGTAATCGGTTTCGATTGCACGTGGTAATGCCCAGTCAATTCCAAGTGCCACAAGCGCAGGGCCTGCAACTCTCAGCACGGTCGAGAACAAGATAAGTGCAACAGCAACCCAAAGCCTCAGTCGTAGCGGAATTAGCAGTGCACCCAGAAGGTTGCGAGAGCGCCGTCTGACATATCGGGATTCTTCTTTGGTGAGGTCTGTGCGCTCTTCGTTATTTGTTCCAAAGAGACTCATAGGTTCACCTCCCGCTGTTTCTGTTCTTCATCTAGGGAGGTGATGACATGTCGGTAATGGGCACTCGTTGCCAGTAATTCCTTATG
>DGPE01000034.1 GCA_002390305.1 Micrococcales bacterium UBA4448
CCTAGAAATGGAATTGTTGGAATCATCGGTCCAAATGGTGTTGGAAAGTCAACGTTGTTCAAGTGCATCACAGGGATGCACGAGCTTGACGGCGGAGATCTAAAGATTGGCGAAACCGTTTCAATCAGCTACGTCGACCAATCTCGCGAGGGCATTGACCCAAATAAGTCACTCTGGGAAGTGGTATCTGGAGGTCTGGACTATATGCAGGTCGGCCAGGTTGAAATGCCTTCCAGAGCTTACGTTGCCGCATTCGGTTTCAAGGGTGCCGACCAGCAGAAAAAGGCCGGAGTACTGTCCGGTGGTGAGAGAAATCGCTTGAACTTGGCCCTTACCTTGAAGCAAGGTGGGAACCTGTTGCTACTTGATGAACCGACCAACGACTTGGACGTCGAAACACTGGCTTCACTTGAGAACGCACTGCTGGAATTCCCGGGCTGCGCCGTTGTTATCACTCACGACAGGTGGTTCCTAGACCGGGTTGCCACCCACATCCTTGCCTACGAGGGTAACGATGATAATCCCGATAAGTGGTACTGGTTCGAGGGAAACTTCGACGCCTACGAGGAGAACAAAATTCAGCGACTAGGTCCAGACGCTGCCAAGCCACATCGCTCTACGTATCGCAGACTTACCCGCGACTAGGAGTATTCGGGGATGCGCAGCATCCCCTCTTGGGCAACTGATGCAACCAATGTGCCATCTCGGTTGAAAATTTTGCCAGTTGCCAACCCGCGATTGTTTTGTGCCGCGGGAGAGTGCTGCTGGTAAAGCATCCAATCCGAAAAATCTGGCTTGGCATGGAACCACATTGCGTGATCGAGGCTTGCTGATGAGAGTCCCTTGTGTGCCCAGCTGATGCCATGTTGGCGCATTATCGATTCAAGTATTGAGTAATCGCTTGCGTATGCAAGTGCTGCAAGTTCTACCGAAGTGCTGGCAATCAAAGGGCTAAGCGGCTTGAACCAGACCGCTTGATTTGGCGAGGAGGTTTTGGCCGGTTGAAGGTAAATCGGATCGGTTGCGTGGCGCAGGTCAAAGGGCCTAGCTTTTGCCCAGTAATTAGTTACTGGATGATCAAGAGTCTCCAGCAGTGATGCGGCAGAGGGCAAGCTCTCTGGAGAAGGCAGGTGCTCCGGCAATTGGTCCGCGTGTTCCAGACCTGGGCTCGGGTCTTGAAACGAAGCAATCATCGAGAAAATAACTTTGCCATTTTGGCTAGCTTGGACCCTTCGAGCGGAAAAGCTTCTTCCATCTCGCAGCACTTCCACCTCGAAAGAAATTGGAAGTTCAACAGCGCCAGCTCTCAGAAAATAGCTGTGGAGGCTGTGGACGGGGCGAGTCTCGACAACTGTCAGGCTGGCTGCCACCAGAGCCTGAGAGAGCACCTGCCCACCAAACACGCGACCATGCGGCATCCACTGGCTCTGGCCCAAAAAAGTAGTGTCATTCTGCTGTTCTAGATTTAGGATTCTAAGAAGGTCGGCTACCGGGTCAACCGGAATGTTTGAATCTTGCATCTAAACCTTCTTTCTTTGGCTAGTTTAGGACGAGACTATGGATAACAATCTTTTATTTCTGGACAGCAGCGATCTGGCTGACCTCAGTGCTTTTCTGAAAAAGGCTCTCAGGCTGGACGCCAATGGCGCGGTCAAACTTCGTGCATTCGGTGAGGTGCTGGCGGCCTACGTGAGCCCGATTTATGCGGGCTCTTTGGTCGGTGACGGCTTGACAGTGATTGGGCTTAGAACTTTGAACATGGCATCCAAAATCGAGCTTGATGGCCTTTTTTCCATCGAAGAATTGCTAGCAGCAGTGAATAAAGGCATCGACGAAAATACCCTTGAGGTAACAACTCCAGGAACGGTTGCCCGAATCGGGTGGGCTGGGGTGACTCCTCCTAGGCAGGGGTGGAAGCTCAGCGGTGAGGTTGATTCACAACAGGTTACGGATTGGGCAAAGCTCGGCATCGCTGAAGTGGCTCGGGCTTTACCTGAGAGCGTTGGCAGCGCAATAGCTGCCAGGGTGAGGCTTCAAATTTGGGGAAAAGCGGTGGGTATTGAGCACAATTTTCCTGCCGGCTCAGCCTTTGCCATGGCAGGGCTTGGTTTCCTGCAAAAAGGGGTGCCGGTAAAGGTATATAGAGCTCACGGTTGGATCAGGCTCAGCTCCGATTTTGGCCACGTCCTGGCCAAGGAGAGCTTCAAATTTTCCTAGTCCTCGAAGCTGTTGAGCATCGAGTGGGCGGCTCGCTCCAAGTAATCCCAGAGCTGGTCTTGGTCGAGCGGGGAAAGCTCAAGAGAAACAACTGCCTGGTGCATATGATTTAGCCAAGAGTCTCTAGCGGCGGGGCCAATCTTGAATGCCGAATGTCTCATTCTTAGCCTCGGGTGACCACGAGTTTCTTGATATGTTGTTGGGCCGCCCCAATATTGCTCAAGAAACATCTGCAGCCTTTGCCTCGCAGGCTCTAGATCGTCCTCCGGGTACATCGGTTTCAGCAGCTGGTCGCCAGCAACACCCTCATAAAATGCGGTGGTGAGTCTAAGAAAAACTTCCGAACCACCAACCCGTTCAAAAAACTCTTGCAACTATTTGGCCATGTTGATTTTGGTGGCGCTTAGCAAATTAATGTTGTTCGAATCAAAAGCCTGCTTGCACAGCTTTCGAAGCTCCCTTGAGACTGCCCACTGGCGATTAGGCAGCGTCTTAATCGACACGCGAACCACGAACTGCTCCCCGGAAACATGCTGCATACCCCAGATATCTGCATCTGCAAGCATGTCACGAGACCATTGCTTTGACTTTCGCATCCTGTTGGCGGTGTCTTGAATTATCTTTTGAACTTGGTCGACATCGTTTTCGTAGGCGAACGGGAAATCAAGCAGGGCCGCGGCCCATTCTTGCGATGCATTTCCAACCTGAATAATTTCGCCGTTCCTTACAAACCAGAGTGTGCCGTGGATGTCTCGCACTTCAGTCACTCGCAGGCCTACGCGCTCAACTTCACCCGACACTGAGCCAATCTCTACCCAGTCGCCAACACCGTACTGATCCTCAAAAACAATAAAGATTCCCGAGAGTATGTCTTTTACCAATGATTGCGCACCAAAACCGATTGCTGCACCAAGTACCGTCGAGACAGCAATCAGGGCTCCGACGTTGATACCCAGTTCACTCAGGGTCATAACCAGGGCAGTTATTGCAATTGCCCAGGTAGCGAAGTTGTCCAACACCGAAGCGATGGTTTTAGTTCGCTGCGTAAGGCGCTGTTCGGCAAGCACCGCGTCCATACGCTCGTCTTGCTTGACTCTTTGAACTCCGGAAACGATTGTTTTGACAATTCGTTTCGAAGCAATTCCAAGGGCCAGCTTGAGCACGATTGCGGAGACCAAGATCACCAGTATCGATATCAAGGTCGACCATTCTGCTATGAAATTAGTTAGTGACATTAGTTTTCCTCCTGGTCTTTTGCTTGCACTTTTAGACCTCTCTCAAGGCCTGCCAAATTCTCAACCATAATCCTGCGGAATGCTGGCTTAGATTTTGCAAATTCGGAATCGATAAGCACCTGGGTCTTATCCGCCAGGCGCTGGTGGGCCAGTTGGACTGGATAAAGGTTTGTGAGTAAATAGGAGGCTATTTGATAGGTCCTCGTTTCCCAGATCTTCTGAGCCACTTCCATGTACTTGTCTGCGTAATCTTCTAGCAGTGACGTGTCCGAAACTCTTCCAAAGCTTGCCGAGGCTGAGCTAATCAAAGTGTTTGAATAGTCCATTTTTTCAGTGAGTTCTGTCCAGGTGTTTTGTTTGGCTGCGGAAGTAGAAAATGCAGCCCTTGCAGCGGCAGCAAATTTTTGTCCGTTGGCCGTGTTGTCTGCCTCGAGCTCGATTGCAATGCGTTCTTCGTCAGCCCTGTTTTGGACCGAAAGGCCAATTAGCAACTCCCACCTAAGGTCACTTTCCACGGTCAAGCCCGGCAGGGTTTTGGTTCCAGAAACTAGAGAGTCAAGCCAGTCAAGCTGGTTCTCTGTGGTGGCAAATTGAGCGACGAACTTTGTGAATTGGAGCTGGTTGTCGCTGCCGGCTTCGGCAGCCTGAGCGAGCTGAATCAAAGAGTCCGCGATGTGGCTGGCGAATTCTTTGCGCTTTTCTGATCTCACGTACAACGAAGAGGTTGTCACCAGCTGGCGCAACAGCGTGGTGACTGTGGTCGACTCTGTTTCAGTGGCAACGTGGTCAAGCACAAGTTGAATGAAGTGCCTTGGGTTGGCTTCTGCGTCTCTGGTGGCGTCCCATGCAGCGGACCAAACCAGCGTTCTAGCAAGAGAATCTGTGATACCCGAGAGGTTTTCGAGTGCTACCTTCCAGGACTGGTCGTCCAGGCGGATTTTTGCATAGGCCAGGTCTTGGTCATTGATCAGCACCAGGTCAGGCTTTTTGTGGCCTATGAATTCTGGAACTTTAGTTATTTCTCCCGCGACGTCTATTTCGATGGCGTGACGCCTCTCGAGCTTGCCGTTGTTTAGATCGAATAGGCCAACCCCCAGGCGGTGTGGTCGTAAGTAGGGGTATTGGGCGACTGCGCTTTGCCGGATGGAGAAGGAGCTGAAGTTTCCTTCACCGTCAGTTACAAATTCAGGCCTGAGGGTATTTACACCGGCTGTCTCCAGCCACAGCGCGGACCACTCGGAGAGATCTCTTCCGCTTTCTCTCTCAAGTTCAATAAGCAGGTCCTTAAGCTCAGTGTTGCCCCACTGGTGGGCCTTGAAGTAGTTGCCGACACCTTTCATAAAGGCATCTTGACCAACCCATGCAACAAGTTGCTTTAGAACCGAAGCGCCCTTGGCGTAGGTGATGCCATCAAAATTCACCTGAACGTCTTCCAAGTCATTTATTTCGGCCACGATCGGGTGAGTGGAGGGCAGCTGGTCCTGCCGGTATGCCCAGCTTTTTTCGAGCGAGGCAAATGTGGTCCAAGCTTCGGTCCATTCAGTGGCCTCAGCGGTCGCGAGCGTGGACGCATACTCTGCAAAGCTCTCATTCAGCCAAAGATCGTTCCACCAGGTCATCGTGACCAGATCTCCAAACCACATGTGTGCTAACTCGTGAAGAATTGTCACTACTCTGCGCTCTTTTATTGCGTCAGTCACAGCGGAGCGGAAAATGTAGCTCTCGGTGAAAGTAACTGCTCCGGCGTTTTCCATTGCTCCCGCGTTGAAATCAGGAACCCAGAGTTGGTCATACTTGGAAAACGGATATGGGTAATCAAAGAGCGCTTCGAAATAGCTGAAGCCCTGCTTAGTCTTTTCGAAGATGTAATCAGCATCCATGTACTGAGCCAGTGAACCTCGGCAAAAAACTCCTAGTGGCACTGTTGTCGAGTTCGATGAGGTGAGCTCATCGCGCCAAACAGAGTACGGGCCGGCAATCAAGGCGGTTATGTAGCTCGAAATTCTCGGTGTGGGCTCAAAGTCCCAGCGGGCAAGATCATTTTCTAGAGCCACCAATTCAGGTGTTGTTGAGTTTGAGATGACCTGCCAATTTTTGTTGCCAACTATCTTGAATTCGAAAGTTGCCTTTAGGTCTGGCTGCTCAAAGACGGCAAACATTCTCCTGGAATCAGGAACCTCAAACTGGGTATAGAAATAGACCTCGCTGTCAACCGGGTCTACGAATCTGTGAAGGCCTTCACCACTGTTTGAATAGACTCCCTGAGCCTTAACCACAAGAGTGTTTTCAGCCTGGAGGTTCGGCAGAGAAATCCTGACTCCATCTGAATGAGTTCCTGGATCCAAGCTCTGGCCATTTAGCTCAATGCTTGAAACCGAAGCCGTGATTGCATCGATAAATGTCTCAGCCCCTGTCTCAGATGAGGCAAAGTGAACAGTCGAAGTGTAAGGAAAAGTTTTGGGATCTGTTGTGAGATCTAGCTCCACAAGATAGGAATGCACGCTTATAAGGCTCGAACGCTGAATTGCTTCGGCTCGAGTCAGGTTTTCTCCTGGCATTTGATTTTTCTTTCATTAAGTCTTTGTTTCTAAACAGCCTAGAGGCAATGGATGCGTAATTACTGGGCAATAATTGATTTATGCATCAATTATTCGCCGCTAGCGTCGCAAGCCCAGAGGCCTCAGCTCAGCTGGCTGAAATTGGTGGTGCGCTTTTGCTTTTGGGGTTGGTTGCCATGGTTGCAAATAAGTTGAAGTTTTCAGTGGTTCCGCTTTATCTATTGATTGGTCTAGCCCTCGGAGATGGCGGGTTGATTCCGCTGTCATTGAGCGAAGAGTTTTTGAATACTGGTGCGCAAATTGGAGCGATTATGTTGCTGCTTTTGCTCGGGCTCGAGTACTCCGCCTATGACCTTGCTAAAGCTTTCCAAAAGCGTAAGAGCGCGGGACTGATCGACTTTTTAGCCAATGCCACCCCGGGTTTTGTTATCGGTCTGATATTCGGCTGGGGCCTGCCCGGTGCCCTCGCACTTGCGGGTATCACCTATGTCTCTTCATCTGGCATCGCGGCGCAGCTGATAAAAGAAATGGGTTATCGAAGGTCCGAAGTTTCAAAGCGTGCAATTGGAGTGCTGGTCTTTGAGGATCTAGCACTCGCTCCATACCTTCCGCTACTGACCTCAGTGGTGCTCGGGGTCAGCGCATGGAGCGGACTTATTACTGTTTCGCTTGCTTTGGCAATAACTGGGCTAGTGATACTCGTGAGCTTTAGAGGTTCATCTGGATTTCAGAAGTTCCTCGATCCCAATGAGCCCGGTGGGCTGCTGCTCACGGTATTCGGGGCAGCACTTTTGGCCGCTGGACTTGCTGATCTTATTGGCTTTTCCGGGGTTGTTGCCGCGTTTTTGATCGGACTGCTCTTGACCGGTGAGGTGGCTGAGGCCGCTAGATCTAGGCTTGCTCCGATTAGAGACATTTTTGCGGCGGTATTTTTCCTGTTCTTTGGCATAACCACTGATCCAGCGGACCTTCCCGCGGTATTACCTCTTGCTGTTGCTATAACTGCCATCGGAGTGGCAGGCAAATATCTTGTGGCATGGTGGGTGACCAAGGATATGAGCGACAAGATGAGCACCTGGCGAGTAACCGGGTTCTTGATTCCCCGTGGAGAATTCTCAATGGTTATTGCCGCGTTAGCAGCTCCGGTCGTTATCGGAGTCCAGCTACAGGCATTGACATTGGCGTACGTAATTTTGACCGCTCTAACGGCCTCGGTGTTGCTCAGGCTCACCCTCAGCAAGCTCGAGAAGAAGTAGGACGGGAACTACTGTGCAATTTTCAAAAGCTATGGTGATTGTGGTTTTCCCATTGGCAACACTCTCATTCATGGTTTTGACATTCTATTTTGGCTTGCAAGGGCAGCTGCCAGACCCGGTAGCGGTTCACTGGGGAGTAACTGGAGAAGCCGACGGGTTTATGGCTCTGGGCAGCTACCTGGGCTTGATTGGATCAGCTTTCATTCTGTTTTGGCTGGGGCTGCTAGCTCTGGAATTGGTGCCTGTGAGAGCCAGGCTGCTCAGGCCACTTATTAGCGCATTTGGAGGCTATCTTTACGGTTTGATTCTTGTTCTGATGGCGCTCACAACCTTCATGCAGATCGGCGGAAATGCTGCCCAATCGTCGAATATTGGCCTTTGGATTTTGCTGATATTTATCCCGGTTGGGTTTTTGATCTGGCTGCTGCTGTCAAGACCTGTAATTTCCATGGACGGTTTCTTGGAGATTCGTCTCAGGGGGTTGAAAGTAATTTCGATTCCAGCTGCCGATGTTGTTAAAGTAACAAGAGGCGAGCTTAGGGGTCGAGACTTTGGTGGCTGGGGGATCCGCTACGCTACCAAGACCTTAGCTTTCATTAGAAACTCCGGCCCTTCAGTTATTTTTGAATTGAACTGGGGAGAGAAAATTGCAGTTCGCATAGACGATAACGATCAACTAGCCAATTTGATAACAAAGAAATAGATGGGAAAGAATTTGCGGATTCATATAGCCACGGACCATGCCGGCATGGAGCTGAGTGCCTTTCTTGTCGAGCAACTAGAAATTGCCGGCATCGAAGTAATTGACCACGGCCCATCGATCTATGACGCGTTGGATGACTATCCAGGTTTTTGCATTGCGGCAGCGCAGGCGGTAATAAAGGACCAGAATGACTCAGTTGCGGCCCTTGGCATTGTCTTGGGCGGCAGTGGAAATGGCGAACAAATGGCGGCGAATAAGGTTGCAGGTATTCGGGCGGCGCTGATTTGGAACTCGGAGACCGCAGCTTTGGCAAGGGAGCATAATGATGCCAACGTCGCAGCCGTCGGTGCTCGTCAGCACACCAAGGAAGAGGTGCTTGAGCTAATCAATATCTTCATCGGAGAACCGTTTTCCAATGACGAAAGACACGTCAGGCGAATAGCCAAAATTTCCCATTTTGAAAACACCGGAGAGGTGCATTTCTAAATACGATGCCTGAGGGTCACACAGTTCATCGAACCGCGAACAGGTTCCGAAAGGATTTTGCTGGGCGCGAGCTGAACATCAGCTCACCGCAGGGAAGATTTATTGATGCAGTTTTGGTGACCGGTCAGCAGCTCGAATCCTCAGAAGCTTTCGGCAAACACCTATTTTTGGGTTTTCCATCCGGATTCATTCGCATCCACCTGGGAATCTATGGGAAATGGCGCTTTGCGGAGTTCAAAGCGGAACCAAAAGAGCCTGTTGGTCAAGTGCGGGCAAGATTTTTATCAGAGCACTTTGTCGCGGATTTGGTAGGACCCACAGCATGCGAGGTAATTGACCTGGCTGGCTATCAGCTCCAGAAATCCAAACTTGGCCCAGACCCACTTCGCATAGACCCGGCTGATCAAGAACTCGAGAGGTTCATTGGTCGCTGCCAGAGGACGAAAACGCCAATCGGGCAACTTCTGATGGATCAATCTGTAATTTCAGGTATTGGAAATGTCTATCGTGCGGAGCTGTTGTTTCGGGCCAGGTTAAGCCCATTTAGGACGGGTAATGAAGTTTCGGAGCAGGACCTTGCAGGCATCTGGTTCGACGCCGTAAAGCTGATGAAAATTGGCGTCACCAAGGGAATCATGCTCACAAGAGACGATCACCTCCGGGGAATGCCGCAGTTAAAGGACCGTTATTTTGTTTATAAGAGAGAGGGGCTGCCATGCCGGAACTGCGGCAATGAGGTTTCTCTGCAACTCATGAGTTCTAGAAAGCTTTACTGGTGCACTAGCTGTCAAAAATTGTAAATCAATGACCCCAAGTAGTGAATCTTTGGAGCGAGTGACGGGAATCGAACCCGCGTAATCAGTTTGGAAGACTGAGGCTCTACCATTGAGCTACACTCGCGCATCGTTTGTTAGACGAGACTCCATTCTATGGGGTAGAGTTGTCGAGTTCGTGACCAACGGTCAAGAATGTTCGGGATGTAGCGCAGCTTGGTAGCGCATCTGTTTTGGGAACAGAGGGTCGCAGGTTCAAATCCTGTCATCCCGACAAATTTGCTTTATAAAACCCCACCTACCTCTATGGAGATACCTTGAAGACAACAGTCGAGAAACTAAGCCCAACACGAGTCAAGTTGACCATCGAGGTCGACCAGGCTGGCTTTAAGCCAACCCTTGACAAGGCTTATAAGACCGTTGCAAACCAGGTAAACATCCCTGGATTTCGAAAGGGCAAAGTTCCAGCTTCGGTGTTAGACCAGCGTGTTGGTAAGGACCAGATCATCGCTCAGGCCATCAACGATGGAATGGACGGTTTTTATCGTGCAGCGCTAGTCGCAGAGAAGCTAAAGCCACTTGGGACCCCAGAGGCAGACATCAGTTCGGCACCTTCCGCTGAGGAGCTCGAGAAGCTGTTGGTAATTTCGCTAGAGGTCGAAGTTCGCCCAGAGTTTAAGCTTCCTAGCTATAAGAACATTGCGGTAACCGTAGAGCCGGTCAAGGTTGCAAAAATGGACATTGAAACCGAACTTGACGCTCTTAGGGCTCGCTTTGGAACGCTAAAGACAGTCGATCGCGCGGCGAAGAATGGTGATTTCACTACCATCGACCTTTCGGCGCTAATGGATGGTAAAGAAATCGACACTGCCGCAGACATTTCCTACGAGATAGGTTCCGGACAGCTCTTGGATGGTATCGACGAAGCTCTAGAAACCTTGACTGCTGGAGAGACCACCACCTTTAGCTCGAAGCTAGTAGGTGGTGAGATGGCAGGGCAGTCCGCTGAGGTTTCTGTAACGCTGAAGGCAGTCAAAGAGCGCGAGCTTCCAAAGGCCGACGATGATTTCGCCCAGCTTGCCAGTGAGTTCGACACTCTTGAAGAGCTAACTAAAGACCTTGAGACCAAGCTGGCAGCAGATCTCGGCCGCAAGCAGGTGCTGCAGGCCAGAGACAAGATTGTTGAAGATCTCGTTGCTAAAGCGAATATTCCGGTCTCCGATGAAGCGGTAAAGCGTGAAGTTGACGCACACCTTGAGGGCGAAGGCCGCATGGAGGACGATGTCCACCGCAAGGAAGTAACCGCAGATTCCGAGAAGGGCTTCAAGACTCAGCTTTTGTTGGATGCGATTGTTGACGCTGAAGAGATTAAAATCGAGGACCAAGAGCTAATTGAGTATCTAGCATTCACATCCAGGAACTACCAAATGGAACCAAACCAGTTCATCGAACAGGTTGCAAGTTCCGGTCAGGTCAGCTTCTATGCCGATGAACTTTCTAGGCGTAAAGCCGTTGACTACCTAGTGTCTCAGGCAGAAATTACTGACACCAAGGGTGCCAAGGTTGCATATCAGGTCTAACGCCCAAGGCGAACAAGCACACTAACTGAGTGTTTTGCTAGCTATCGTTACTCTCAAGAACTCTGAAGGAGAACTAGATGGCCATGCCCCAGTTGGAGCGAAACGGTGTATTTGACAGGTTGCTGAAAGACCGCATTGTGTGGTTGGGTAGCGAAGTTCGGGACGAGAACGCCAATGAGATTTGCGCGAAAATCCTGCTGTTGGCCGCCGAAGACTCGGAAAAAGACATATTTTTATACATCAACTCTCCCGGTGGTTCAATAACCGCCGGCATGGCGATCTACGACACCATGCAATACGTGCCAAACGACATCGTTACCGTCGGCATCGGCATGGCGGCATCAATGGGTCAGTTCCTGCTTTCTTCAGGTGCCAAGGGCAAGAGATACGCCACTCCTAACACCAGGGTTTTGCTTCACCAACCGGCGGGTGGATTCGGTGGAACTGCATCTGATATTCAGACACAGGCGGCGCTAATCATGTCAATGAAGCGACAGCTGGCAAGTATTACTGCCGAACAAACTGGCAAGACTGTAGAGCAGGTCATGGAAGACGGCGACAGGGATCGTTGGTTCACTGCGGCCGAGGCTTTGGAATATGGATTCATTGACCAAATTCAAGAGTTTGCAAGCCGTTCAACCGGCGTAGGAAAGGCCTAAGTCATGAGTTTTATCGAAACAAGTACTGGTCGCGTGGAAATGCCAAACTCCAGATACATTTTGCCCGAGTTTGAAGAGCGCACTTCTTACGGTGTCAAGCGCCACAACCCCTACACAAAGTTGTTTGAGGATCGCATTGTGTTCCTGGGCGTGCAGGTAGATGACGCTTCGGCTGACGACATTATGGCTCAGCTTTTGGTTCTAGAATCCCAAGATCCAGATCGCGACATCACGATGTACATAAACTCTCCAGGAGGTTCGTTCACTGCCCTGACTGCAATTTACGACACCATGGAATACATCAAGCCCAAAATTCAGACTGTGTGCCTGGGTCAAGCTGCATCGGCAGCAGCGGTGCTTCTGGCTGCTGGAGCCAAGGGCAAGCGACTAGCGCTACCAAACGCACGTATTTTGATCCATCAGCCATCTTCAGGCGGGGGTGGTCAGGGCCAGGCGTCTGACATCGAGATTCAAGCCAAGGAAATCATGAGAATGCGAGAGTGGCTGGAGCACACCTTGAGTCACCACTCGGGGAAGAGCATCGCCGAAGTAAACAAGGACATTGATAGAGACAAAATCCTCACTGCAGCCGAGGCTATGGAGTACGGGCTTATCGACCAGGTACTTTCCTCCCGAAAGGCTTAGCTTCATTTCTGCGAGTGCTGGGCAATAAAGTCCAACTGTCGCTATAGAGTTTTGCCATGACTTTATCTGAGACCAGCGAGCTTCTGAAATGCACATTTTGTGCAAAAAGCCAGAAGCAGGTTCGCAAGCTGATCGCTGGACCTGCGGTGTATATCTGCGACGAGTGCATTGAGCTTTGCAACGAGATTATCGAGGAAGAGCTCGGACACAAAGCGAACACAGATTTGGACTCGCTGGAACTGCCAAACCCGAAAGAAATTAAAGGGTTTCTGGACGAGTATGTAGTCGGGCAAGACGCCGCAAAAAAACAGTTGGCGGTGGCGGTCTACAACCATTACAAACGAATTAGATCTGGCGGCACCCTCACATCTGCCGGAAAAGAACACGATGATATTGAAATCGCTAAATCAAATATCTTGATGATCGGCCCAACCGGATGCGGGAAAACTTACCTGGCTCAGACATTGGCCAAGCGTCTCAATGTGCCCTTTGCCGTTGCCGATGCAACCGCGCTCACTGAGGCTGGCTACGTCGGTGAGGATGTGGAGAACATCCTGCTAAAGCTTCTACAGGCTGCCGATAATGACCCGAAGCGCGCCGAAACCGGGATCATCTACATCGACGAGATTGACAAGATTTCCAGAAAATCCGAAAACCCGTCCATCACCAGAGATGTTTCTGGTGAAGGTGTTCAGCAGGCGCTGCTAAAGATTCTCGAAGGTACTATCGCGTCAATACCTCCGCAGGGCGGCAGGAAACATCCTCAGCAAGAGTTCATCAAGCTGGATACCACCAATGTGCTGTTTATTGTTGCCGGCGCATTTGCCGGCCTGGAGGGCATAGTTTCTGAACGAACCGGCAAAAAAGGTATTGGTTTCGGAGCTGAGCTCAAGGAAAAATCAGAGGCGAACGATATTTATAGACAGGTGCAGCCCGAGGACCTAAGGAAGTTCGGCCTCATTCCGGAATTCATTGGACGACTTCCGGTTCTTGCCACGGTTGAAGAGCTGGACAAATCGGCACTGATTGCAATTTTGACCGAGCCTAAAAATGCACTGGTCAAGCAGTACCAACGGATGTTTGAGATAGACGGTTTCGATCTTGTTTTTGAACCTGGGGCAATTGAATTCATAGCGGATAGCGCCCTGCATCGGGAGACCGGCGCAAGGGGATTGAGGGCAATCCTTGAGGAGCTTCTTGGGCCAATCATGTATGAGCTTCCAGGTTCCGATGCTGCCGGCACTGTGACGATCACCGAGGAGATTGCCAGAACTGGCGCGCTTCCAGTAGTGGAGCCAGCTAGGGCAACACGCCAAGACAAATCCGCCTAGTTAGAGACACGCACATCGCCAACAGACCAGAAATTGTTGCCCCGCTAATTGCGGGCACGGTTGCATCTACAACAGGTTCAATCGCCACCTTTGGTATTGCAATCGCAGGCCTAAGCGCCATGGGTGCGACCACTTCACAGGCCGCTACTGCAATTGCTGTGATGCTGCTTGGTTACGGTGTTTTGTCGATCGGGCTTAGCTTGTGGCTAAAGATGCCAGTCAGTATCGTGTGGTCCACCCCTGGCGCAGCATTCCTGGCCACCAGCGGTGGTCTTGGCCTGAGCTTTAACTTGGCGGTCGGAGCTTTTATAGTCAGCAGCTTGCTAGTAGTGGTGACCGGCGCCTGGCCGGCATTGGGTGAGCTAGTTGGCAGAATCCCTATTCAAATCTCTGCAGCCATGCTTGCCGGAGTCATCTTCCCATTCGTGGTTGCCACTGTTCGTTCTGCGGTTGAATACCCAGTATTAATCATGCCAGCGGTGCTAATTTGGTTGATTCTTAATAGGTTTCTACCGCTCTGGGCCTCGCCAGCCTCAATAATTGCGGGCTTTGTCCTTATCGCGAGAAGTGATGCCGTAACGCAGTTCGAAGTAATGAGTTTTTGGCCTGATTTTGAAATTGTGTCTCCGGTGTTTGATTTAGCGACCATATTCGCAATCGGTGTGCCGCTGTATTTGATCACTATGGCTTCGCAGAACCTGCCTGGGTTAGCGATCATGGGATCCTTGGGCTACAGGCTCCCCGCTTCAAAAGTTTTCATAGCGACTGGACTGGGTTCTGCTGTGACCGGTTTGTTTGGTGGTTTTGGCCTAAACCTGGCTGCAATTACTGCAGCCCTGAATGCAGATGAGGGCGCCGCCAAGGATCCGAATAGACGTTGGCTGGCTGCTGCCTGGGGCGGTGTTATTTACATTCTTTTCGCTATTTTTGCAGCTGGCTTCGCCGCATTTGTGTTGGCAGTTCCGACCGAGTTGCTTTTAGCTCTCGCCGGATTGGCATTGCTAAACACTTTTGCAGGGGCGATCAGGACCGCCGTCAGCGATGATCAGACCAGGCTGGCCGGTGTAGTGACTTTGGTGATAGGTGCTGCCGGCATAACGGTACTTGGTATTGGTGGGGCGTTCTGGGCACTTGTATCAGGAATAATTGTCTGGAGCATTAGAAAGCGTTAATTCTCCACTTCCGCGAATACCAGGTTTGAGACTGAAACGACATCGCTCTCATTGAATTCAAGACTTTCAATGCGTCCCACACTGGCTAGGTCTTTCTTTAGGCTTTTCATCGAGGCTGGCCCGGTTACAGTTGCCGTTGCGAGCACTGCCTTCATAGAGAGCTTGTTGTCGGACTTGGCCTTTCTAATCTGAACCAGTGCGGCACTGGCATGCCTTAGAAGTTCTGCATCCGCTCCAATTAGCTCATTTGACTTGGGCCACGCAGCTGTGTGCACGGTTCCTTCTTGCCACCAGCTCCAAACCTCTTCGGTCGCGAATGGAATAAATGGTGCAAATAACCTGACTAGAACGCCCAGCGCTTGACGCAGGGCTAGAACGGCACTCCCTATCTCTTGGTCTGTGAAGTCGCCCTTTCCATAGGCGCGCTCTTTGACCAGTTCTAGGTAATCATCGGTGAAGTTCCAGAAAAAGGACTCAGTTAGCTCGAGCGCCTTGGTGTGGTCATACTTCTCGAAGGCTTCAGTGGCGCTGGTTGTTACTTTCTGAAGCGCCGCGAGCATTGATTTGTCAACTGGTTCTGTGACCTCGGAGGTCCCTTTAGGAAGCTCGAAGCTCAATGCGAAGCGAGCGGCATTTAGAAGCTTGATTGCAAGCCTTCGCCCTACCTTCATCTGACCTTCATCAAAGGCCGCATCGGTTCCCAGTCTTGCCGAAGCCGCCCAATATCGAACGGCATCAGAACCGTGGGTTTCAAGAATTTCGTTTGGAACTACGACATTGCCCTTGGATTTGGACATCTTCTTGCGATCTGGATCAAGTATCCACCCCGAAATAGCCGCGTGTTTCCAAGGGGCTTGTCCGTGTTCAAGCTCAGATCTGACCAGCGTTGAAAATAGCCAAGTCCTGATGATGTCTTGCCCCTGGGGCCGAAGATCATAGGGAAAGACCTTGGCAAACTTCTCATCATCGGTTAGCCAACCGCCGGCAAGTTGAGGGGTAAGTGATGATGTCGCCCAGGTGTCCATGATGTCCAGTTCACCAACAAAACCGCCCGGGACGCCTCGCTGGCTTTCAGGAAAGCCCGAAGGAGTGTCACTGGATGGGTCCACCGGAAGCTGAGCATCGGTTGGTGTAATTGGATTTTCATAATCAGGATTACCGTCAGCATCCAATGGATACCAGAGTGGAAGTGGAACTCCAAAGAACCTCTGCCGAGAAATCAACCAATCACCGTTTAGGCCGTTGATCCAGTCTTCGAGCCGCACTCTCATGAAATCAGGGTGGAAACTGACTTCCTTTCCCAGAGCTATCAATCGCTCGGCAATGGCTTTGTCATTGCCACCATTTTTTATGTACCACTGCCTGGTAGAAACTATTTCTAGAGGCTTATCGCCCTTTTCGAAGAATTTCACAGGGTGAGTAATTGGTTTTGATTCGCCAATCATGTCACCTGATTGCTGAAGTTCTCTGACAATGATGTCTTTGGCTGTAAAGACTGTTTTACCAGCAAGTTCGCTATATAGGCTGGCTCCAGGACCCGCTGCAACAGCTTCAGGCGCATCTGAGATTATGCGTCCATCAAAACCAATAATTGTGCGGTTGGGTAATTTCAGCTCTCTCCACCAAATTACGTCGGTGACATCACCGAAGGTGCAGATCATTGCAATTCCAGAGCCCTTATCAATTTGGGCGAGTCGGTGGGCAAGAATTGGCACCTCTACTCCGAACAGCGGAGTTGTTGCCGTTTTGCCGAATAGATGTGCGTAGCGTTCGTCTTCTGGGTGTGCAACAAGAGCTACGCAGGCGGGAATCAGTTCAGGCCGAGTGGTTTCGATAAAGATTTTGCCTTCTGGGCCATCAAAACCGATCCGGTGATAAGCACCTGGCATCTCGCGGTCTTCTAATTCGGCCTGAGCCACGGCGGTGCGGAAGTTCACGTCCCAAAGAGTGGGAGCCATCTGAGAGTAGGCTTCGTCTCGCTCTAGGTTATTCAAGAAAGCTTTTTGAGAAATCAGCTGCGATTCTTTAGAAATGGTTCGGTAACTTTGTGCCCAGTCGACCGAGAGTCCTAGGTCCCGCCATAAGTTCTCGAAAGTCTTCTCATCCTCTTCGGTGAGCTGTTCGCAAAGTGCGATGAAGTTCTGTCGAGATATAGGAAGCTGGTCTTGCACCCTGGTGGATTTGTTATCGCCACCAATTTGCGGTGGCTGAAAATTCTTATCAAATGGCAAAGTCGGGTCGCATCGGACGCCGTAATAGTTCTGAACGCGTCGCTCTGTGGGAAGGCCGTTGTCGTCCCAACCCATTGGGTAATAGACAGCGCAACCATTCATTCGCTTGTATCTTGCTACTACATCGGTGTGCGTATAGCTAAACACGTGGCCAACATGAAGTGAGCCTGAGGCTGTTGGAGGAGGTGTGTCAATCGAGTAGATTTCTTCCTTTGGCGCGGAGTCATCAAATTTATAAACCGCATTTGACTCCCAAACAGGAGCCCATTTGGACTCCAGGCCCTCTACAGAAGCCTTTTCTGGAACAGCGGCTGGCCTTGTTGGTTCTGGGGTTGCATTATTCAATGGGTATGACCTCGGTATATTCGTAGTCTCTAGATTAACATTGTTCTTGACCGTTCACTCTCCGAAAGCATTGATGTATCCAAAGCACAGTAATTCTCCCCAGGGCCCAAAGGCGTCCCCTTCCTTTCCAGATGTTGAAAAGGAAGTCTTGGCCTACTGGGAAAAAGACGGAACTTTCCAGGAGTCAATAGATCAGAGATCGGCAGCGGATGCTCCCGAGTTTGTTTTTTATGACGGCCCGCCATTTGCTAACGGCTTGCCGCACTACGGCCACCTGCTCACCGGATACGTAAAAGACTTGGTTCCGCGCTACAAAACAATGCGGGGCAATCGAGTCGAGAGAAGATTTGGTTGGGACACTCACGGCCTTCCAGCGGAAGTGGAAGCCGAGCGGCTACTGGGGATTTCTGGCCGCCCTGAAATCGAAAAATATGGTGTCGACAAATTTAATGAATTTTGCAAAACATCAGTCTTGAAATACACCGAGGACTGGCGAAGTTACATAACCAGGCAAGCTCGCTGGGTTGATTTTGATAATGACTATAAAACATTGGATAAGGATTACACCGAGAGTGTTATCTGGGCATTCCAGGAGCTCTACAACAAGGGCCTAATTTATGAGGGTTTCAAGGTTCTTGCCTATTGCTGGCGCTGTGAAACACCTCTTTCAAATCACGAACTCCGCATGGACGACGAGGTGTACCGGGACAGGCAAGACCAATCGGTAACCGTTACATTCCCGATCACAACGGAGGGCGAATTCAAAGGCGTTAAGGTCTTGGCTTGGACTACAACTCCTTGGACTTTGCCAACAAACTTTGCCCTGGCAGTAGGTCCAGAAATTGAATATGCATTGGTGGCCGCTCCAGCAAGTGAACTGGGTGCGGGACATTATCTAATTGCTTCGGCACTAATTGGGGGTTACCTCAAGGAGTTGGGCTTTGAAGACATCGAATCAGCCAAATTCGCGGTTTCTAAAACTTTCAAGGGCTCTGAGCTAGCCGGCTTGAGGTATGAGCCAATTTTTGATTTCTATACCGACGCAAGCAAATTTGATGTGGAGAACGCTTGGCAGGTTTTAGTTGGGGACTACGTAACAGCGGAAGATGGAACTGGCATTGTCCACCAAGCACCGGCATATGGTGAAGATGACCAGATGCTTTGTAACGCCGCCGGAATTCCCACCTATGTCTCGGTAAACGAGCGCGGGCAATTCACCTCTCTCATAGCTCCTTACGAGGGCCAGCATGTTTTTGATGCCAATAAGCCAATCACCAAGGATCTAAAGGACGCGGGGAGGCTCTTTCGTCAAGCTTCTTATGAGCACAGCTACCCGCACTGCTACAGGTGTAAGAACCCACTCATCTACAAGGCGGTCTCGTCTTGGTTCGTGGAGACTACGAAAGTCCGCGATCGTATGTTGGAGCTAAATCAAGAGATTAACTGGGTGCCAGAGCACACCAAGAACGGAAGTTTCGGCAAGTGGCTTGAAAACGTCAGAGACTGGGCGATTTCCAGAAACCGATTCTGGGGAGCCCCGATTCCAGTCTGGAAGTCAGACGATCCGAATTATCCACGCATTGATGTATACGGTTCGCTCGATGAAATGGAGCGGGACTTCGGGGTGCGACCGAAGGACTTCCACAGGCCTGTGATTGACGAACTGACCAGACCAAACCCGGATGACCCAACTGGCAAATCTACAATGCGCCGTGTTCCAGAGGTTCTGGATTGCTGGTTCGAGTCAGGTTCTATGCCTTTTGCACAGGTTCACTACCCGTTCGAGAATCAAGACTGGTTTGAAACTCATTTCCCAGGGGACTTCATCGTTGAGTATGTTGGCCAAACCAGGGGTTGGTTCTACACGCTTCACGTTCTGTCCACTGCGTTATTTGATCGACCTGCATTCAAGAACAGCGTTAGTCATGGCATTGTCCTTGGCAATGACGGGCAGAAGATGTCTAAAAGCCTTAGAAATTACCCGGATGTGAACGAGGTTTTCGATCGCGATGGTTCCGATGCGATGCGATGGTTTTTAATGTCCAGCCCGATCTTGCGCGGTGGAAACATAGCCGTCACGGAACAGGGAATCAGGGAAGGCGTTCGTCAGGCGCTGTTGCCGCTTTGGAATACCTATTACTTCTTTGCCCTCTACGCAAACGCTTCCGAATACACGGCCAGTCCTTCGATGGCTTCCAGTCAACTGCTCGATAGATATATCTTGGCGAAGACTCGAGACTTGATCGCTCTAGTGAGTGAAGACCTAGATGCGTTTGATAGCTTCTCGGCATCAGGCAGAGTGCGAGAGTTCGCCGAGGTCCTAACCAATTGGTACGTCCGTCGTTCCAGAGACAGATTCTGGGCCGGGGACAAAGATGCCTTTGACACTCTTTACACCGTTCTCGAGGCAACATTCAGAGTGGTAGCGCCGATGATGCCATTGGTTGCTGAGGAAATGTGGCGGGGGCTAACAAATGGTCGTTCCGTTCACCTAGAGAGTTGGCCAGAGGCCGAGGAGTTCACCTCTGACTCTGAGCTAGTGCGTGACATGGATGCAATCAGGGAAGCGGCCTCGATTGGCCTTTCTTTGCGCAAAAGTGCAGGGCTGCGTGTGCGTCTTCCGCTTGCAAAGCTCACAGTGGCGGTTTCTGAGCTGGGAGCATTGAACGATTATGCGGAACTGCTTGCGGATGAGCTGAATGTTAAGCAGGTTGATCTCATTCAGGCTGATTCGGGAACGGCTAAACAATTCGGTCTCGAGCATTCTCTTATCGTGAACGCAAGAGTGTTGGGACCGAGGGTTGGAAAAGATGTCCAACGCATCATCGTCGAGTCAAAAAAAGGAAATTGGCAATCAACTCCAGACGGTGTAACCGTGGACGGAACATTGCTAGAAGAAGCTGAGTATGAACTGAGCTTGGTTCCAGGTGCCGAGTCCAACGACCAAATCGTCGGCATCACCAGCTACGGATTTATATTGTTAGACACCAAGCTCTCTGCCGAATTACTGGCAGAAGGAGTGGCTCGAGACACAATTCGTCATGTTCAACAGGCACGCAAGGACGCTGGGCTCGATGTGTCTGATCGTATATCTTTGACCCTGCTGGCTGATGAGGAATCAGCAGCTGCCCTGAGCAAGCACCAGGAATTGATTGCTCGAGAAACCCTGGCCGTTGAAATTTCTATTAAGGCCTCCGAGGTCCAATCCGGCTTGAGTGTCGGAGAAACAGGCCAGCTCGAGATTGCGCTTAGAAAAAATTGACGGATTTGCCAACTGACCCGAGGCTTTTAGAAGTCCTAGATTCCCTTTATGCCAGGCAGCCAGAGAATCAAATCCGACCCAGGCTTGAACCAACAAGACGCTTGGTCGAATACATGGGAAGCCCACAGGAGAACTTCAAGATAGTTCACATAACTGGAACCAATGGAAAAACCTCAACTGCAAGAATCATCGAAAGACTGCTTCGTGAGCATGGTCTTCGAACGGGCAGGCTAACCAGTCCGCACCTTGTTCACTTTAATGAGCGCATTGCCCTTGACGGTGAAGCGGTGTCCGACCAAAGGATTATCGATGCCTTTGAGGAAAACGAGTCTTTGATGGACCTGGTCGATTCTGAGTTGGAGGAGCAGGGAGAGCCACCCCTTACTTTTTTCGAGGCCATGACGGCCCTGGCTTTTCATATTTTTTCGGATGCACCGATTGACGTTTTAGTTTTAGAGGTTGGTATCGGTGGGGAATGGGATGCCACAAATGTGGCAGATGCCGATGTTGCGGTTTTTACAACCATCGCACTGGACCACCAGAAAACACTTGGCAACACGGTCGAAGAAATCGCTAATACGAAATCGGGGATTATCAAACCCAAGTCAATTGTGGTTTCCAGCACACAGCAAAAGTCTGTGGAATCTATTCTCCGTGCCCGTGCTGAAAACGAATTCTTAATGGCGGACATGGAATTTAGGCTTTCTGAGGTAGAGCCGGACGGTTACGGGACCAGGTTCTCTCTAACGGGCCTTTGGCAGCAGTACCCGTTACTTTGGATGCCAATCATCGGCCAACATCAAGCCGAAAATGCAGCCACAGCAATCGCTGCAACGGAGGCCTTTCTCGGGCGTGGTATTGCAGATGAGGTGATCCGAAGTGCCATGGCTGACGCTCTTACACCGGGTCGGATGCAAGTCGTGAGCAAAGAACCATTGGTTGTCCTAGACGGAGCACACAACGCCGCCGGTTTGGCCAGCTTCAGAACTTCTCTCCAATTCCACTTTGGGTCGCCAAAGGCCATCGGCGTCGTTGGAATGCTAGGAGACAAGGATGTCTGGAGTGGCGCAAGGGAGTTAGCCGGAGTATTTGACCACCTGATCCTCACCACTGCACCGGGCAGCCGAGGACTCCCGGCATTAGAACTCGCCGATGTTTTTAGTAGTGAGGGCGTCGAAGTTGAGGATATTGAAGATGATTTTTGGCAAGCCTACGAGCAAGCAATTAGGCTGGGACAGAAGACCAACAAACCAGTGTTCGTTACCGGTTCGCTCTACTTAGTAGGTGCAGTCCTGGAAAGACTTCAGATGCAAGACAAGGAAGACATTGCGGAATAGATCCTCAAAAAGAGCATTGGCCTCAATCGCACTTAGCTTTGAAGCATTCGTGGTGTTCTTTGCCACGCTAACTGCCTTTGGCCTGAAGGCTTCGGATATAAGCTCTAACCTTCCCCGAGTTGAAATTATTTGGGCAATTGGATTATCGATCTCTTTGCTCTGCATCATCACTCCGGCGATTTTGTCTAAACCTTTTGGGTATTGGGTTGGTGGGTTGATTCAGGTTGCTGTTGTGGCATCTGGGTTCTGGCTGTGGGGGATGTTTGTGATTGGCTCGATGGTTGCCGGGATGTGGATTTGGGCACTGGTTGCCGGTGGCACAATCGACAAGGCAAGAGCAAACTTTGACAAAATGAAGGAAGAAGGCATCGATGCAGACCCTAGTTCTGATTAAACCAGACGGCGTGAAACGCAACTTGATAGGAGAGATAATCTCTCGTTGCGAAGCTAAAGGATATTCGGTGGTCGAGCTTATAAAGCTTGAACCCTCCAGAGAGCAACTGGCAAAGCACTACCTGGAGCATGAGGGCAAAGCCTTCTATGAACCCCTGATGGAGTTCATGCTTTCAGGGCCGATTGTTGCAATCGCCCTCGAGGGTGAGCGAGTAATAGAAGGATTTAGGTCTCTTGCTGGGGCTACGGAACCAACCCTGGCTGCTCCGGGAACCATCAGGGGAGATCTTGGAAGAGACTGGGGCACAAAGGTTGTTCAGAATCTGGTTCATGGATCTGATTCTGAGGAAAGTGCAGCTAGGGAGCTAGAGATCTGGTTCGGTAAGAGCTAAACCAGCGTTATCCAGTAGTCCCAAAACTGAATGAGAATTAGCACAACCATCACCATGACGCTCAGGAGAGCCAGCACCCAGGCCCACGAGTAAATGAAGCGTCCCAGCTTTATGTTCGGCCCGAGGTGGCCATCCTGCATCGTTTTGCCCAATAGCATCCAGAACAGTGGAATTGTCGCAGCCCAAGAAACCATGCAATAGATACACAGGGCTCCGATGTCATACACGGATTGAGTGAAAAGCCAGATCACAAATCCCATTGCGAAGACGTGTCCCACCAAGAACAGGCGCCAAAACCAAGGGGCAAATGTGGCACCCGCCAAGATCGCCATACCTACCAAAATTGGTGCGAAAAATGCAGCAATTCCAATTAGGGGGTTTGGAAATCCCAATAGTGCCGCCTGTTCACTGAGCATCACTGACTTACAGCTGATAAGTGGCGAAATGTCACATGATGTTGACAGCTCTGGATTCTCGGCGACGCGAAGCCTTTCAAGTGTTAAACCAAAGCTGGCAATCCAGCCCATGACACCCATGGAAATCAACGCAATTGGAAATAGCATGCTTCAATTATCGCATTTTGGTAACAACTCGTGTCATACTCTTACTCAGATGCAAACACACTTGCATCGAAGATTTATTCGGCGAGCGATGTGCCCCGAAGATGAGAATTAGATTCCGGCTGAGGCTTGA
Organism: Micrococcales bacterium UBA4448; assembly: GCA_002390305.1. Taxonomy (GTDB): domain Bacteria; phylum Actinomycetota; class Actinomycetes; order Actinomycetales; family Microbacteriaceae; genus Aquiluna. The sequence goes on from DGPE01000034.1 coordinate 23,269, forward strand.
ATTACGAGAATGGCCCCTAGGGTGTGAACCGAGTGGCTTTGAAGGCATTAATGGCTAAGAAAAAAGAAGAGCCGAAGAAACCGCTGAGCACTCAGCTGATCTTTCAGGCACCAGACCTACCAACACCAAAAGTAAATCCTCGCAGCGGCAAGTTGGCCGATGAGGAATCTGGCGACGCGCCCAAAAAACCGGCTAACACAAGAACTCGAACACGCACCAAAACAGAAGCGTCTTCTGGTTCCAAGAAGGCCGAGCCTGCGGTCGAGGAAAAAGAGCCTGGATCAACCAGAGTTGCTGCTAAAAAACAACGCAGAAATACTTCCCGCGACTCAGGACGACGTCGCACCGCTGTTACTGAATCTGAGTTTTTGGCTAGGCGTGAGTCCGTGGACCGCCGCATGGTTGTTCGAGAAAAAGACGAGCGGGTTCAGATCGGAGTCCTTGAAGACGGTTTGCTTGTTGAGCACTATGTAGCAGAGAGTCAGGGCGGCTCTCTAATCGGCAATGTCTACCTCGGTAAAGTCCAAAACGTACTGCCATCAATGGAAGCCGCTTTCGTTGACATCGGGCGAGGACGAAATGCAGTTCTTTACTCTGGCGAGGTCGACTGGGAGGCAGCCGAAACCGGAAACCAGCCTCGCCGAATCGAACTTGCGTTGAAATCTGGTGACCAGGTCTTGGTGCAGGTTACTAAGGATCCGGTTGGACAGAAGGGCGCACGCCTCACGTCTCAAATTTCACTTCCAGGACGCTTTTTGGTGTACGTCCCAGGTGGCAACATGTCTGGAATATCACGTAAATTGCCCGAAGGTGAAAGGCAGCGGCTGAAGCAAATTCTGAAGCACGCTTTGCCGGAGGATGCTGGTGTTATCGTTCGTACCGCCGCAGAGGGTGCCACCGAGGACCAGCTGACCCTAGATGTCGAGAGACTTAAGGCACAGTGGGAAGAGATCACAGCAGAAGTAGCTAAGGGCAAGGCACCAACTCTGTTACATAGCGAGCCTGATCTGCTTGTAAAAATTATTCGTGATGTTTTTAATGAAGACTTCGCTGAGCTCGTAATTTCTGGCAGTGACTCGCTTGCAACCATCAGTAAGTATCTAGAGTCCGTGGCCCCGGAGCTTCTCGAACGCATAGTTGAGCACAAGATTAAAGAAGACATCTTTGACACCTACAAGCTTGGCGACCAAATCATTAAGGCTCTTGATCGCAAGGTCTTCTTGCCTTCGGGTGGCTCATTGGTCATAGACCGAACCGAAGCGATGACCGTCGTAGATGTGAACACTGGAAAGTTCATCGGGTCCGGGGGAAACCTCGAAGAGACCGTTACGAAGAACAACTTGGAGGCAGCCGAAGAGCTTGTCCGCCAACTCCGACTGAGAGACATCGGCGGCATCGTTGTAGTTGACTTCATCGACATGATCCAGGAGTCGAACCAGGAAATGGTTCGCAGAAGGCTTCTAGAGTGTCTTTCGCGGGATCGGACAAAAAACCAGGTGGGTGAGGTTACATCACTCGGGCTTGTTCAGCTGACTCGAAAGAAAATCGGCCTTGGACTGCTAGAAACTTTCTCTGAGCCCTGTGATTGCTGTGCCGGTAGAGGCGTGGTGGTTCATGACGAACCTAGATTTAGAATGCCTGAAACCGGCGAGCCCAAAAAGGGTAAGCGAAAAGAAAAGGCCAAGTCTCAAGCAGAGCCTCAGGTGGTCAAGAAAATCGTCACAGCTGAGCAAGCGGACGCTTTTAAGTCGGTAGTAAATCAGATCGCAGCTGCTGGCCATGCTGAGAATATCAACGCTGCTACTGAGACAAAAGAGCCTGAGGGTAAGACAGAAATCTTGAATGCAGTGCTTGACTCACTTCCTGAACCCCAGACCGAAGCCAAGCCGAAGCGTCGCAGAGCAACATCAGCTGGTAAATCAGTTGACACAAAGAAGTAAATACTTACTATCTGTGTTGCCCATACCCAGTTTCTTTGCTAAACTTCGAGGCTGTTGCTCACCATCTGTGAGCTAACGAGGTTTCCCTAAAAAAAGTTAGGTTTCAACGTGGTTTACGCAATTGTTCGCGCTGGTGGACGTCAGGAAAAGGTTGAGGTCGGCACCATTGTGACCATGAACCGAATTGCAGCATCATCGGGCATGATTGAGCTGCCCGCAGTACTTTTGGTGGATGGTGACAAGGTCACCTCAGACTCTAAATTACTTGCCAAGGTGAAGGTTGTCGCTGAAGTACTAGAGCAGACCAGAGGCCCAAAGATTTCAATTCAGAAGTACAAGAACAAGACCGGATACAAGAAGCGTCAGGGCCACCGCCAGGACCTCACTCGTGTTCAGGTCAAAGAGATTAAGTAACGAGGAGTTAGACAATGGCATCCAAAAAGGGAGTTAGCTCCACTAGAAACGGTCGCGATTCAAATGCACAGCGTTTGGGCGTGAAGCGCCACGATGGCCAAGCTGTCAACGCCGGAGAAATCATCGTTCGTCAGCGCGGAACGCATTTCCACCCGGGTGTGAACGTAGGCCGTGGCAAAGACGACACTCTGTTTGCTCTAGCAGCAGGCGCCGTCAAGTTTGGTGCCAAGGCCGGTCGTCGAGTAGTAAATATCGTTACCCAGTAGCAGATTTTGAAAAAAGGCGAACCTGGAACGGGTTCGCCTTTTTTTGTAGGGAGGAAAAATGGTCACATTCGTTGATCAAGTTACCCTGCACCTTTCGGCAGGTAATGGTGGCGATGGTTGCACCAGCACCAAGCGGGAGAAATTTAAGCCACTTGCAGGCCCGGATGGGGCTAATGGCGGTGACGGTGGCACTATTTCTCTTGTCTCTGATCAAAATACAACTACTCTTTTGGATTACCATCACCGACCTCACAGGTCTGGACTAAACGGCTCTTCCGGAGCTGGAGACTTTCGCAATGGTGCTCACGGCGGGGACATCTCACTTAAGGTTCCGGTTGGAACTGTCGTAAAAGATGCCAAGGGTAAGTTACTGGCGGACCTTGATGCCCCGGACATGGAGATAGTTATCGCCCAGGGGGGCCAGGGCGGGCTCGGCAACGCCGCCCTAGCTAATCAAAAGCGAATTGCACCCGGTTTTCACCTGCTAGGCGTTCCAGGGTGGCAGGGCGATGTAATTCTTGAGCTTAAGGTTGTTGCTGATGTGGCGCTAGTTGGTTTTCCAAGTGCCGGCAAAAGCTCTTTGATAGCCGCAATGAGTTCAGCGAGGCCGAAGATTGCCGACTACCCCTTTACGACGCTTCATCCAAACCTTGGTGTAGTCCAGGCGGGGGAGCGGCGCTACACCGTGGCCGATGTTCCTGGCCTAATCGAAGGCGCAAGCCAAGGTAAAGGCTTGGGGCTGGAGTTTCTAAGGCACGTAGAGCGCTGTAGCGCGCTGCTGCACGTTATCGATTGCGCGACCATGGAGCCAGGCCGTGACCCTATTAGTGACCTCAACATCATCCTCGGCGAGTTGCGTGATTATCAAGTCCCCGAGGGTCAAACGCCCTTGCATGAGAGGCCTCAACTAGTTGCGCTGAATAAGATCGACGTCCCTGACGCCAAAGAGTTAGCGGAATTTGTAAAGAAAGACCTAGAGTCTCTTGGTTATCCCGTCTTTTTGGTTTCAACTGCTAGCCACGAGGGGTTGAAAGATCTAAATTTTGCCCTGAGCAAGGTAGTCGAGTCAGCCAGAGAACATCAGATCACCGGAACCAAGAAACGCTTTTCTTTGATTCAGTCCAAGGTTGATGATTCTGCATATTTAGTCCGCAAAGAGTCCATTTCTGGCGAGGATGTTTTTAGAATTATTGGCTCTAAGCCGGAACGTTGGGTTGCCCAAACTCACTTTGGCAACACTGAAGCGGTCGGATACTTAGCGGAGCGACTGGCCAAGATTGGTATTGAGGACGAGTTAGTGAGGCAGGGCGCTAAGCGCGGTTCAACCGTGATTATTGGCGAGGGAAACGGAGTTGTTTTCGATTGGGATCCACTTATCGATTCCGTGGCGGAGCTTGCTGAAGGACTCGGTATGAACGATTCTGAACCAAGGCGAACTAACCAAACGCGCCGGGACGAGTATTACGCAATGATGGATCAGCGAGCACAGGGGCGTGAGGAACGGCAAGCGGTCCGAGAGGCTAGCGTTTTCGCGGAGGAGGACGGAAATTGAGCACCGCAGATTTGATTTCTTCGGCTCACCGGGTTTTGGTTAAAGTCGGTTCAAGTTCTATCACTGGTGATCAAGAGGCAAACCTGGACCTCATTGTTGACTTCACAGTCGACCTTAAAAAGCTTGGCAAAGAAGTCATAATCGTGAGCTCAGGTGCGATCGCTACGGCTGCACCGCTTTTGGGTCTGACAATTCGCTCCGACGATCTTCCAACATCGCAGGCGCTTGCCAGCATTGGACAGGCGAAGCTAATGGGTCGCTACGAAAAGTCTCTAGCAAGGCACGCTTTGATTCCCGGCCAGATTCTTCTAACTGTTGAGAACCTAGATCAAGACCAGTCCTCACTAAATGCTCTGAAGGCGATTGAGCGGCTGTTGGAGCTGGGCGTAGTTCCAATCATTAATGAAAATGACTCCGTTGCAACACATGAAATTCGCTTTGGTGACAACGACCAATTGGCGGCTAGGGTCTCAACGCTAGCCGGAACCGACCTGATGATCTTGTTGAGTGACATTGATGGCCTGTACACGAAACCCCCTCAAGATCAAGGGGCTGAGCACATTTCGACGGTTGAGTTCGGTGACTCATTGAACAGCATCGAAGTGTCCGGTACTTCCACTGGGTATGGCACCGGAGGAGCGCTTACAAAGTTAGCTGCAGCGAGGCTGGCCACCATTGGTGGTGTCGGTGTTGTTCTGACTTCTACTGCGAATGTAGTTGAACTTCTAAGCGGGGACTGTAAGCACACCTGGTTTGAACCAAGCTCTAGGCCCTAGGATTTTTAGGATGAGCATTATTAACGTTTTCGAAGGCGCCAAAGACTCGACAAATGCAATGGCGCTAGCCACGACAGTCGTCAAAAACGCTGCCCTTGAACTGATTGCCCTTGAGCTTGAGAGCAACACTCAAGAGATTCTTGATGCCAATAAGTTGGATCTGGCTCAAGCTGTCGCAAACAGTGTTAGCAAGTCACTGCAGGATCGACTGCTGCTTGATGAGAAACGAATTCAAGCTCTGGCAGACGCTGTAAGGCTAATTGGACAGCTTCCGGACCCAATTGGGGACTCTGTTCGTGGAATGAAGCTGCCAAATGGACTTCAAGTCCAGCAGGTTCGGGTTCCATTTGGCGTTATCGGTTGCATCTATGAAGCAAGGCCAAACGTCACAGTGGACATTGCTGCTCTGGCAATCAAGAGCGGCAATGCTGCGGTTCTTCGTGGCGGCTCGGCTGCTGAAAAGACAAACCAGGTTTTAGTCTCGATAATTCAATCTGGTCTAGTCGGCGCTGGACTCCCAAAACATGCAATCTCCTCGGTAGATGCCTACGGACGCGAAGGCGCTGTTGAGCTCATGAAGGCGAGAGGCTATGTTGACGTGCTTATTCCGAGAGGATCAGCTGGGCTAATAAAGACGGTGGTCACGGAGTCAACGGTTCCGGTCATTGAGACCGGTGACGGAGTGGTTCACATATTTGTAGACGAAAGTGCAGACCTGGATCAGGCGGTTCCAATAATCTTGAATTCCAAGATCCAGCGGCCCTCAGTCTGCAATGCACTGGAGACCCTCCTAGTTCATGAAGCCGTCGCAACTCAGCTGCTTCCGGGGCTTGCCCTAGAGCTGGAAGCTCAGGGTGTTCAAATTCACGCCTGCCCCAAGACGCAAGTAATTGTGCCAAGTTCGACTCCCGCGACGGAAGAGGATTGGTTCACCGAGTATTCATCGCTTGAATTGGCAATTCGGGTGGTCAAAGACCTTGATGAGGCTCTGGCGCACATAGCAAAGTACTCAACCAACCACACTGAATCGATTCTCACTGAAGACATTCATAATGCCGAAAGGTTTTTGGCAGAGGTGGATTCGGCAGCAGTGATGGTTAATGCGTCCACGCGATTCACTGATGGCGGCGAGTTTGGCTTTGGGGCTGAGGTCGGTATATCTACTCAGAAACTCCACGCTCGAGGCCCAATGGGTTTGCCGGAATTGACCTCCACCAAGTGGTTGGTTCGTGGCAACGGACAGATTCGCAACTAAACTACAAAGATAAAGAAGGAGAAAAGTTGATTTCACAACTACTGGCCGAGGGTGCAATTGTTCACCACTCTGAACTACCAATTCCCGGAATCCTTTTTGGCGTCATCGCTTTTGTTTCATTTCTAGCCTTGGGATTGGTGACAATGTCCTACCGAGACGTTGCCAATCGTCACTCCCACAAAACTGCTGGCACTAAAGCCAGCCATTAGTTTTTTATGACTACCAAGCGACTCCGCATTGGTGTGATGGGCGGTACTTTCGACCCAATCCACCACGGTCACTTGGTCGCTGCAAGCGAAGCAGCATCGACACTCGGCCTAGATGAAGTGCTTTTCGTCCCCACTGGGGAGCCGTGGCATAAGAAGCCAGTTAGCTCAGCCGAGCACCGATATCTGATGACGGTTATTGCCACTGCTGCGAATCCGCAATTCACGGTCAGTCGAATAGACATTGATCGTCCGGGAATTACCTACACAATTGACACTCTTCGAGATCTTGCCAAGCAGTACCCGGAAGCAGACTTGGTCTTCATTTCTGGAGCCGATGCAATTGCGCAAATCTTGGCATGGAAGGAAATCGACAAAGTTTGGTCACTTGCTGAATTTATTGCGGTGAGCAGGCCGGGGCACAACCTTGAGTTACCAGAGGCTCCGGCGGGGACAATCTCAGTTCTGGAAGTCCCAGCACTCTCGATCAGCTCTACAAACATTCGTTCCCGCGCAGAAGAGGGCAAACCGATTTGGTACTTAGTGCCCGATGGTGTCGTTCAGTACATTGCTAAACACCAGCTTTACAGGGGTGGCACTTGAGTGAACACATGACTAGAAGGCAGCTCCGTGAGCTTGAAAGGGCGGGCGAAGCTGCGCCAGAAGCCCCCATTCAAATGGAGGCTGCCGCTCCAATTTCGGATGCATCAGCACCTCAAGAGCTGTCGCCCGCATCGCCAGACATTTCACAAATGACTCGAAGGCAAATCAGAGAACTGGGTCTAGCGTCTGAGGCGAGTAACTCATTAGACCTCTCCTCAACGGCTCCTCCTGTCGCACAGGAGGCGAAAGCAAACTACATGGAATCAGGCGAGAGTGGAGCCAGGCGCCTGATCCGGCAGTCGATGTTGGATGATGGCCAGCGAAGCACTGACATTGCAGGCGAAGCCGTCCAAGGCCTTCAAGCTCTAGATGCCCCCGATGAACTAACTTTCACGGGAACTAACTTGCTTGCCGAGCCAAGTACTCAGTCAATTGTGCTCTCTTCAAACACTCAAGCCATCGACCTTCCTCTTGACACCGGTGAGATTGTCACAACCGGTTCAATCTCTATAGTCTCCGAACCTTCCAACGGGCCTCAAACTGATGGGTTCGATATTGATGAACTGCACTCTTTCGACGAAGAGAGCATAACCGGCGTTATGTCCACCGTGAGCCCAATTAGTGCTAAAGAACTGGTGAATCAGAGGTCCACGGTTGGCGTCGTTCCTCAGTCGGTGCTCAGAAGAGGTTGGTGGAAGCCATGGGCTTTGGCTGCTGGTTCGCTAGGACTGGTAGTTACTGCGATACTTGCAGCCATAACGATTCTCGGTGCCGTAGGAGGCTAACTTTTTTGCCAGCAAGTAAAGAGACCATTCAGTTGGTCAAAATAGCCTCCAAGGCAGCCACGGACAAACTAGGAGAAAACTTAGTAGCTCTAGACGTGACCGAGCCGTTCGCGTTAGCGGAAGTGTTTCTTATTATCAGCGCGACTAACGAGCGCCAAGCTCAGGCAATCTCTGATTCGGTTGAGGATGAACTGCTTCAACATAAGGTAAAGACTAGATTTCGAGAGGGAAGACAAACTGGCAGGTGGGTGTTGCTTGACTTTGGAGACCTAATTGTTCACGTGATGCACGAGCAAGAGCGGGAGTTTTATTCTCTAGAACGCCTCTGGAGCGATTGCCCTGTGGTTCCAACCAGCTAGGTTTTTTGTGTAGACTAAGGCAGTTCACGGGCCTGTGGCGCAGCTGGTAGCGCACCTGCATGGCATGCAGGGGGTCAGGGGTTCGAGTCCCCTCAGGTCCACCGTGTTTCTAATTCTTTAGCCTCTGGAATAACTTCTACCTTTTTTGTCTTCTAGAATTTCGGGCGAAACACTCGAGAGGCTCAGCAAAAGCTTATGGAAGTAAAACCTCACGGAATCCATCACGTCACCGCTATCGCACGCGATCCTCAGAAAAATGTGGACTTTTACACCAAGGTGCTTGGTCTACGCCTAGTTAAACAAACTGTGAATTTTGATGCTCCACACGTTTGGCACCTCTACTACGGGGATGAAAAAGGCTCGCCAGCCAGTATTTTGACCTTTTTCCCCTGGGTCGGTGTACCCAAGGGCAAGGAGGGCGCCGGATTGGCCACGGCAACAGCCTTTAGTGTTCCACCAGAGTCGATTGGCTGGTGGCAGCAGCACCTTATGAATTTGGGCTTAGAGCCAGAAGCCCCAGTTGTTCGCGGTGACTCTGAGGTTCTAACTTTATTTGACTATGACGGAATGAGAATTGAGCTAACAGCTAACGAAGGTGATCAAAGAAGCGGTTGGGACGGAGTCAGTTTGATACCGGCAGAACACGCGGTTAGGGGTCTTCACTCAGTTACTCTGTCTCAGCGCCAGGTCGACCCTACAGCCGGAATGCTGACTAATCTTCTTGGAATGGAGCACCTCAAGGATTTGCAAGGCTCATCGCAATTCCAGATGGGTGATGGTGGAGGTGGGGCACTGGTGGATGTCCTGGGTGGGGTTCACGAAAATGGACTTCAGGCCGGAGGAACGGTTCACCATGTCGCGTTTAGAGCTCCAAACATTGAGACCATGACACTTTGGCAGCAGGAGTTAGGTTCTCGCGGTGTTCAAGTTACAGAAATTCTTGATCGACAGTATTTCAAGAGCATATATTTCCGTGAACCGGGCGGAGTGCTCTTCGAGATTGCAACCGATGAGCCTGGGTTTGACATCGATGAGCCACTCTTAGAACTTGGAAGAAAATTGAAACTCCCACCGTGGTTAGAGCCTTCTAGGGAACAGATTCAGGCATCACTTCCTGCGATTCAGGTTGAACCGTGAACAGTAGAGACATGACTAGGCCTCATTTTTATAAGGCTGGCTCGAAAAGGACACTGCTGCTGTTTCATGGAACAGGTGCCGATGAGCATGACCTGGTGCCACTTGCGGAATTACTGGACAAGGAAGCCGGAATACTGAGTCCAAGGGGCCTTTATGTCGAAAATGGAATGAATCGGTTTTTTGAAAGGTATCAGGACGGCTCCTTCAACGAGCAAAGCATCGAGCAGGCAGTATCAGAGCTTACGGATTTTATCTCTGCAGCAATAATCGAATACCAACTTGCAGGTAATGAATTTATTGCGGTTGGCTTTTCTAACGGGGCAAACACTGCTGCGGCCCTAGTGCTTCGGCAACCAACGCTTTTTAGTGCTGCAGTGCTTTTTGGAAGCACTCGGCCATTTTCTGGCATTAGCGAGGTAGATCTCACTGGAAAGAGAATCTGGATTGGTAATGGTTCTCACGACCCTTATGCTCCAGAGTCAGTAACTGAAAGCTGGGTAGCAGAACTTGAGGTTGCGGGAGCGGATGTCAGTTGGCTAAGGCATTCTGGTGGCCATCAAATCAGTCAGGCACATCTCCAGGAAATTTCCAGACAACTGGCCTAGTCTTCTTTTATCTTCTTTGTCTATCGAAAGGACAATCTTGGCATCGCACAACCCAGCCTTTAACCGGAGTATGCGTTCAGGTCTTCAGGCCGCAACTTTAGAACAACAGCAGGTGAACTCGGAATTCGATCGCATGACATCGAACCCAATGACAATGGAGGGCACCACCTCCAAAGTGTTGGGTATGTTTTTGGCTGTGCTTGTTGGGGCCGGTGCTACTTGGTATCTGGAGCTGTATTCATTGTTCTTCCCTGCGATGTTTGTAGGCCTGGGTCTAGGGCTCTGGGCTAGCTTTAGCAGGAAGGTTCGTCCGGGTCTGTACATGGCGTATGCCCTCGTGCAGGGAGTTTTCATTGGGGGACTCAGTGGATTGCTCGAAAGTATCTATCCCGGGATTGTTCAGACGGCAGTGATTGGAACCTTCGCGACCGCGGGTGCGATGTTTGCGGCTTATCGTTTTGGTTGGGTCAAAGTTGACCAGCGATTCACGCGCTTTATGACTTTTGCTATCTCTGGTTACTTGGTCTTCGCACTTGTAAACCTCGGTTTTGCTTTGATTGCCGGTATTAGCATTTACAGTTCACCGTTTGGTTGGTTGATAGCTCTCGTAGGTGTTGGTCTTGCAGCTTTCACATTGAATCTGGACTTCGAAGTGATCCGTCAGGGTGTGGCGCAGCGCTGGCCAGAACAGATGGAGTGGAGAGCGGCCTTTGGTCTGACTGCATCATTGATCTGGCTTTACGTGGAGATTCTTCGTCTGCTAGCTATTTTTAACCAAGACTAAGAGGCACGTCTTTCCCACTGCTGCCAAAGTTGTCTAAGGTCCCAGGCGTTCTCGGCAAGAATTGAGACTCCCCGTGCTCCTGTACGACGAGTCCTTCCTGATATCAGAAGCAGCTTGTTTTGAAACAGTAGGTGGCTGCACCTTCGCTGAGCCTCGTCAAAGAATGTTGCGTCAGTAAGTCCTGAACCGTCGTCCAGACTAATGAAGACTACTCTCTTCCCGCTTCTCATCGGGGGAGTCTGAGTGGCAACTCGCACCCCAGCCACGAGCACCTCAGTATTGCTTCTGAGTGAACCAATTTCACTTGCTCTGACAACTCCCATTTCGTTCAACATCGATTGGAACTTCTCAATTTGGTGCTGGGAGATGTCCATACCTGTTACATGAAGCTCTGATTCGAGTCTCTCGTGCTCAGTGGGTAGAGGGTTCCCAGTTGGGAGTTGGTCGAGATTTTTCAAATCAAAAGCAAGTTGGTTCTTGTCTAAAGCTGGGGCGGCCTTGAAGCTTAACTGCCTAATTTTTACCAGCAGATCGGCTCTGTTGCTAATTGCATCTTCTTTTGAGATGCCAGCCACAGCATCCAGAGCACCAACAAGGGCGAGCTTTTCTAGTGTTCTTCTGGATGGCCTTGCTCTCAGGTAAAAGTCGGTGACGCTGTCAAATGGTTGTTCGCATATGATTCGCTCAAGTTCCGGTTTAGAGATACCTGTTATTTCCCCAAGGGAAACTCTCACGCCTAAGCGCCCTGATTGCTCTTGAACCACATAGTCAATCGTGGACCTATTTACGTCTAGCCCTAAAAGCTCAACTCCCAATCTCCTTGCTTCGGCCAGCAAAAGTCTTTTCGGATACATTCCAGGATCATGGGTTAGCAGGCCGGCAATGAATTCGGTTGGGTAATGAGTTTTTAGCCATGCCGATTGGTAGGTGGGAACGGCAAAGGCGGCACCGTGAGCTTTGCAAAAACCAAAACTTCCAAAGCCTTCCAGTATTGACCAGACTCTTTCGATGACTGCTGTTTTATAGCCTCTGGCAGCGGCAGCTTTCTTGAAATAGCTAGCAACTGCCTTAGCCTTCTTGGGGTTCGCGAGCTGCCTTCTCATTTCGTCTGCTCTGGCCAGAGTGCAACCGGTCATCACGTTCATAATTCTCATTAGTTGTTCATGAAAAACAACCACTCCGTAGGTTTCCTGAAGAATCTCCCTTAGATCTGGGTGCATGAAGTCTGGCTGGATAAACCCGTGCCTGCCATCCAGATAGGGCTTAATCATGTTTCCTTTCATTGGCCCCGGCCGAAACAGTGATATTTGCATTGTTAGGTCATTAAATTTTGTTGGTTGGTGTTTACCTGTCAGTTCACGTTGCCCGGGGCTTTCAATTTGGAAAAGACCAAGGGTGTTAGTTGTCCTAATCATTTTGTAGACATCAGGGTCATCCTTTGGAGCTGCATCCAGGTCGACTTCCTTTTTTTGCACGCGGGCTATTTCTTTGATTGTGTAGGCCATAGCGCTTTGCATTCGAACTCCAAGCACATCAAGCTTTAGAAACCCCATTGGATCCATGTCGTCTTTATCAAACTGGCTCATGGGTAGACCCATGCCGCTTGGTTCAGTTGGCGTGAGATTGAGCAGTTGAGAATCACCAAGTATTACGCCACACGGGTGCATAGAAATGTGTCGGGGGAGTCGGTCTAGGCGCTGGGTGATATCTACCAGGAGATTAAGCTTGCGATCGGTTTCGGTGAGCTTTGAAAACTCTGCAAGCTCAGGCTTCTCAGCCATCTCTGCCCGAAAGTTTCTGGCAGAAAAGCGCCACATGTTCTTGGCGATTTCATCCACTTGTTCGTCTTCTAGACCAAGAGCCATGCCTCCGTCTCTAACTGCTCCCCGGCCCCTGTAGGTTGACTGCATCGAAAGCAGTGTGACTCTGTTTCCTCCGTAGCGTCTAAAAATCCCACGGTAAATTTCATGCCTCCTTGCAGATTCAACATCTATGTCGATATCCGGCAGGGTGGACCTCTCAGTAGACAAGAATCTTTCAAACAGCAAACCCTCTTCGATTGGGTCAACATTGCTTATGCCCAGCAGGTAATTGGTTAGCGAACCGGCACCGGAACCTCTGGCCGCGATTCGTATCCTCATATCTCGGATCATCTGGGCCACATCGGCAACCGTTAGAAAGTAAGTTGCAAAGCCCAATTTATTGATTGCTATTAACTCTTGAGAGAGCCGGTGCTGCACTGAGGCTAGTTCTGCAGCTTTTATGTTTGGGTATCGTAAAGAAATCCCCGCGTGACTTTTTTGCCAAAGCACTTCGAATGGATTACCCGTGATCCCAAGGGCTGACTGCTCGGGTGTTTTTGGTTGATTCCATCCGCAATCGGTATCCGGATCTAGGAAGCACTTCTGAGCAAGCAGTTCAGTGTTTCTCAGCAGTGCAACTGATTCTGCGGTATTCTCAGTGATTTCAAGAGCGATTGCCGCCATCTGGTGCCAAGACTTTAGTGATGCTTGAGCGT
>DGPE01000075.1 GCA_002390305.1 Micrococcales bacterium UBA4448
CCAGAGGCAATGCAGTCAGGATCCTTTAATAGACCTGGCTTCATGAGGCTTGACTTCTCCTGGAATGAACCGCTGAGTGATCAGACCAAAGCCGAAATTGAAGAGGTGGCGAACCTAGCTATCCGCTCAGACTTAGCCGTAAGTGCGCAATTCATGAGTGTGCAGCAAGCCAAAGACTTTGGAGCCATCGCTCTATTTGGCGAAACCTACGATGAACAGGTCCGCGTCGTTCAAATAGGTGGCCCTTGGTCGCGAGAGCTATGTGGTGGTACCCATGTTGCGCGCTCGGCACAGATCGGTCTAGTCAGCGTTACAGGTGAGTCGTCGGTTGGCTCGGGTTCCAGACGTATTGAAGCGCTGGTTGGCATGGATGCACTCACTTCCTTGCAAAACGAACGCAACTTGGTACGCAGGCTAGCTTCACAACTCAAAGTTTCCTCAGGGGAGCTAGAGCAAAAGGTTATCGATGAGCTATCGAGTCTAAAAAGTCTAGAAAAACAAATTGCCACCCAGAGGGCGGCTGAGCTTAGAGCAAAGGTCCCAGAACTTGCTAGTCAAGCCATCGTGCAGGGCTCCTTGAAGGTTTTGAGTTTGCAACTTGAAGATCTAACAGCGGATGATCTTAGGTCTTTAGCACTATCTCTGAAAGCTGAACTTGGCGGATCCGCGGTTGTAATCCTGGCGACAATTTCAGCAGGGTCTGCGACAGTGATTGTCGCTGCTGGAGAAGAAGCATTAGCAGCTGGCGTTAAGGCCGGGTCATTGGTTTCGATCGCATCGAAAATTCTTGGTGGTGGCGGTGGTGGAAAGCCTGACTTGGCCCAAGGTGGAGGCACTGAAATCCAGTCACTGCAAAAGGCCTTGGCTGCAGCGGTCGCTTCGATCTAATGAGACGAATTGGCCTTGATGTCGGTTTGGCCAGAATAGGCGTTGCTCTCTCAACTGGGTCTCTGGCTCTGCCTCATTCTGTGATCAGTAACGATGACCAATCAATTCTCAAACTCCTGGACTTGGCTAAGGAAGTTGGTGCTTCGGTTTTCTATGTTGGATTGCCGCTATCGCTTAGTGGCAGTCAAACCGACAGCACGCGGATGGCTATCGATTTCGCAGTGATACTTTCCGAAGCAGAATTTGAAGTGCGGATGGTGGACGAGCGCCTAACATCTGTTTCTGCGAAGCGAGCGCTCTACAAGGCTGGTAAAAACTCAAGGCAACAAAAGCCTCTTATTGACGCGTCCGCTGCAAGCCTTATATTGGACTTTGCCATTGCGTCAGAACGGGACGGCAATTGGTCTGGACTGACATTGGAGGCGGCTCGTGAATACTGAGTTCGAAGAGGAAAGCGCTCCGAGAAAAAACAAGCGTTCCCTGGTCTCTGGATTTATTGTGATTTTTCTGATTTTTGGATTGGTGGCTGGTGGTCTCTTTGCAGCAAGTAGCACTATCCAAGAATTCCTAACGCGTTTTCAGGTCGAGGATTACTCGGGAGAACCGGGCCCAGTGACTCAGCTCGTGATCTCGGAGGGGGAAAATGGCGAAGATGTAGCTAGGTCCATGGTTGAGGCTGACATCATTCAAAGCTTTGACGCGATTTACCGGGACATGTTAAACGTCAACCTGGTTATCTTTCCAGGTACTTATGAGTTTCCAACCAAGCTCTCAGGGTCCGCAGCCTTGGCGCTGTTGATGCAAGGCAATAATCGGGTGACGATCTCAACGACGATTCCAGAGGGTTTCACGGTTGCTCAGATACTGCTGCGGGTTCAAGAAGATCTTGGGATCTCACCGCAGGATATGTCCAGGGCTTTTGAGAGTCAGCTTCAGCGCCTGCCGGATGGTCTGCCCACGATAGAAGGTTACCTATTCCCTGCAACCTACTCCTTTGATCCCAACCCAGATGCGGACGAGGTCGTCACCGCCATGGTCGATCGAATGGAGAGTGAACTTAGTGGTTACGAAATCACCCTGAAGGAATCTTTTCCAGTCGTTGTTCTGGCGTCAGTGATTCAAGCCGAGGGAATGCTCAGAGAAGATTTCTACAAGATTTCCAGGGTCTTCACAAACAGACTAGAGAGAACCATTGCGCTCCAGTCTGATCCAACTGTTAAATACCGCTATGAAGGCAGCCTTGATTCATTTCAGGAGGGCATGAAAGACACCGAATCGCTGTTCAATACCTATGCCCACCCTGGGCTTCCGTTAGGGCCAATTTCAAACCCTGGAGCGCTAGCCATCGAGGCCGCACTTAGGCCAGCGATCGGTGACTGGTTGTACTTTGTGTCGATAAATCTCGACACCGGCGAAACGATCTTTTCGGAGACGCTAGCGCAGCACGAAAAGGCCGCGGATCTATACCGTCAATGGCTAAGAGATAACCCATAGCCGATGACAGAGCAGTTCTGCGTAGTAGGTTCACCGATTTCCCACTCCAAGTCACCGGTGATTCATAACGCCTGCTTTAGATTTCTCGCGCGCGACGCCTTCTATTTTGCAAGTGAGGTCACTCATCTATCGAGATTCCTGGCCGAACGCGAAGATATCGCTGGCTTAAGCGTCACAATGCCGCTGAAGGAACAGGCATTTGAGATATCCACCACTCTGGACCCAGTTGCTCTTGCAACCGGGAACGTCAACACACTGATCAAAGCTCCAGGTGGCTGGCAGGGTTTCAACACCGACGTCTTCGGTCTGACTCAGGCCACCAGTGAACTGTCGTTCAAAACTTTAGCGATACTTGGAACCGGATCTTCTGCCCGCTCCGCACTGGTCGCGTTCTCGAACCATGAATCGGTGATTTGGGGCAGAAATCGGGCCTCATCCGAGACCCTGGCGGCAGAGCATGGCACCATTTCAGTGCCACTTGAAGATGCTCTGTCTTGTGACCTTGTGATCAGCACGTTGCCGAAGGGGGCCTTGCGACAAATAGGCGCGACAGATTCCATTTATCCGGGGACACTGATGGACATTAGTTATTCGAATGAATCCAATGGGGCTTTGAAGTTTTCCGGTGGACAAATATCAGGTTTAGACATGTTGGCTTGGCAAGCGATTATGCAACAGCGAATTTTTGCTGGTAGAAAGCCGTCGGAAGCCTTCGAGAATGAGTCAAAAATGCTCGAGGTAATTATGTCTGCCCTAAACATGACAAAATAGACAGATGCTTAGATGGATAACTGCCGGTGAATCACATGGCCCGGAACTAATTGGAGTTCTAGAAGGCCTGCCAGCGGGCGTGCCTATTCTTGAACAGGACATCCAGCAAGCGCTTCAACGACGCCGGCTCGGCTACGGACGCGGTGCTCGCATGAAATTCGAGCAAGACCTAATCACGCTTTCTTCAGGTATTCGATTTGGCCTGTCTCAGGGCGGACCGATTGCAATTCGGATAGCAAACACAGAGTGGCCCAAATGGGAAACAGTGATGAGCGCTGGTCCGGTTGAAGCGGCAGATCTATCCGGCGCTAGAGGGGCACCACTGACTAGACCGAGACCTGGTCACGCAGATTTCACTGGAATGCAAAAGTATGGTTTTGAAGAGGCACGTCCAGTTCTGGAGCGTGCAAGCGCCAGAGAAACGGCAACCCGGGTGGCATTGGGAGCAGTTGCGCAGCGCTTCCTATCAGAGTTGGGCATAAACCTTGTCACTCACACCGTGGCAATTGGTCCGGTCATTGGGCTGTCTGAGGTATTGCCAGGACCGACCGACATTCAAGCATTAGATAAAGACCCTATGCGCTGCTTCGACAAGCCAACGTCGGACGCCATGGTCGCCGAAATAGATCTCTGTCATGCCTCTGGCGACACTGTCGGCGGAGTGTGTGAAACCTTGGTCTACGGTTGCCCTCCGGGTCTTGGCAGCTACGTTCATGCCGACAGGAGACTTGATTCCCAGTTGGCAGCGGCTGTGATGGGAATCCAAGCAATGAAGTCAGTCGAGATTGGAGACGGGCTTGAAACCACCAGAAGACGTGGTTCAATGGCCCACGATGAAATCGTGAAGGGGTCTGAGGGCGCTGAACGGATTACCGGTCGAGCCGGAGGCATTGAGGGCGGCATGACGAACGGTGAAATTGTCAGAGTGCGCGCCGGCATGAAGCCAATCAGCACGGTTCCAAGAGCCTTGCAAACCATAGACACCGCCTCTGGAGAGGAAACGACTGCTCATCATCAGAGAAGTGACGTGTGTGCGGTACCAGCATCAGGTGTCGTAGTTGAGGCGATGGTCGCTCTGGTTATTGCCAACTCGGTGATTGAAAAATTCGGCGGTGACTCTATTGCTGAAACCAAGAGGAACATGCAGAGCTACCTGGATAATATTCCCACCAATCTGCATTCGAGAATCGTAAGAGACTGATGAGCAAAGCGCTCATCCTAGTTGGCCCGATGGGCGCGGGTAAAACGACTTTCGGTAAGCGGTTGGCGAAGAATTGCGAACTCACTTTCACAGATACTGACAGTTTGATAATCAAGAACCACGGTCCAATTGCCGCGATTTTTAGAAAATTTGGCGAAGATCACTTTAGACAGCTTGAAGAACAGAGTCTCTTGGAGGCGATCGGCATTGGCGGTGTAATTGCCACCGGGGGAGGTGTTGTGCTCTCGGAACTAAACCGTAAAGTCCTGAAAGAGCACCAAACTGTGTTTCTAGATACAAACATGGAATACGTTCTTAGAACTCTAAACACTTCAAAGCGGCCACTATTAAAAGACGATCCTGAGAACTGGGGCCGTCTCTATGATCTTCGTTTGGTCCACTATCAAGAGGTTTCATGCGCAACCATAAACACAGCTGATCTAAAAGTCAGAGCAGTGATGGAAAGATTAGAGAAAGAAGTGTCGAAGCTATGACGGAAATCACTATCGGCAGAGCCCTGCTTCAGGATGTCCCAAATTCTCTGCACGGTGTAAAGAAGACCCTGATTGTCTATCCACAACCACTGGCAGCAACCGCGGAAGCTCTGTCTGAGCAGCTGAAATCCGACGGTTTTGAGACTTTTCTGGCCGAGGTACCAGCGGCTGAAGACGCCAAAAGAATTGAAGTAGCTGCCTTCTGCTGGCAGATAATGGGTCAAGCCGACTTTCATAGAAACGATGCTGTGGTTGGGCTTGGTGGAGGTTCGACAACAGACCTTGCGGGATTTGTGGCAGCTACCTGGCTACGGGGAATTCGCTCCGTCCTAATACCAACGACTTTACTGGGAATGGTGGATGCTGCAATCGGCGGAAAGACCGGGGTCAACACCGCGGAGGGTAAAAATCTTGTTGGGGCTTTTCATCTTCCGCACAGCGTCATTTGCGACCTCAACACCTTGGTATCACTTCCCAGAAATGAGCTACTCGCGGGCATGGCTGAGGTTGTCAAATACGGTCTTATAGCAGATCCATGGATTTTGGAAACCATTGAGACCGACCAGGCGGCTACTGATCCCAATTCTCAGGTTTTCGAAGAGCTGATTCGAAGGTCTGTTGCGATAAAAGACGGGGTGACTTCTCGCGACTTACGCGAGTCTGGCGAACGGGAATTCTTGAACTACGGGCACACGCTTGGGCACGCGATCGAGCACGCTGAAAGATATAAGTGGCGGCATGGGGCAGCCATCTCCATTGGCATGGTTTTCGCGGCAGAGTTGTCGATGCTCTCGGGTAAGCTCTCGGAAACAGACATTAACAGACACAGGTCGGTGATGACATCGATGGGACTGCCAATCACATACAAAGCTGATAAATGGCCACAGCTTCTAGAAACAATGCAGCGCGACAAAAAAGCTCGAGGTGGCTCACTAAGGTTCGTAGTCCTCGATCAAATCGGCAAGCCATCAATCTTGAATGCGCCCACGCCAGAGTTGGTATTTACAGCATTTCAGGCGATTGTGGAATAGCGTTAGCTCATGTCCAAAATCTACGTGCTAAATGGCCCAAATCTAAATCTGCTCGGCTCTCGTGAGCCTGAGGTTTACGGCACGCTTTCGCTGGAGGAGATAACCAAGACCCTAACGGTTTCGGCTGCCCAACTAGGAGTAGAGGTCAGCTGTCATCAAACCAATAGCGAAGACCAGCTAATCCAGTGGCTCCACCAGGCATTCAAAGAAAAAGCAAACGTGATCTTGAATCCAGCGGCATTCACCCACTACAGCTACGCGCTTCGAGATGCCTGTGCAGTACTAACCACCTCCGGCCAGAAGCTTATTGAGGTGCACCTCACCAATCCTCACGCGCGAGAGGCCTTCCGGCACACGAGCGTAATCTCGGCAGTAGCCACCGGTGTGATAGCAGGGTTTGGAGTCGATAGTTACCTTTTGGCTCTCGAGCAACTAGCACGGCACTAGAATTTGCTAGGCGCTAAGGAGAAATAATGGCATCCTCGAACGATCTCAAAAACGGCATGGTACTTCAAATAGAAGGCCAACTCTGGTCGGTTATTGAATTCCAGCACGTAAAGCCAGGAAAAGGTCCTGCATTCGTGCGCACAAAAATGCGCAACGTGCTCTCTGGCAAGGTTGTCGACAAAACCTTCAATGCTGGCGCAAAGATTGAGACAGCGAATGTTGACAGACGTGAAATGCAATATTTGTATAACGATGGAACCGGCTTCGTATTTATGGACGTGTCTAATTACGAACAGTTGATCGTACCGACCGAAGTAGTCGGTGATGTTGCAAACTTTATTCTTGAGAATCAAAATGCCACGGTGGCAATGCACGATGGCTCAGCCCTATATGTCGAACTGCCACCATCGGTAGTTCTTGAGATTACCTACACCGAACCGGGGCTTCAGGGTGATCGCTCCTCAGGTGGCACCAAGCCGGCGACACTAGAGACCGGCTATCAGATTCACGTCCCACTATTTATCGAGAACAACACCAAGGTCAAAGTAGACACCAGGACCGGGGATTACCTCGGCCGTGTTAGCGAATAGTTGAGCTCCCGCACCAAGTCAAGGAAAAGGGCGCTAGACGCGCTCTACGCTTCCGAAATACGAAAAATTGATGCCAAACAGCTGCTAAACGAAACGGCGGCAGGCGTATCGGACCGTCAGAACCAAGACGCTATTTTTGACTACGCCGAGACTTTGGTCGATGGCGTCGCTGGAAATCTAGTACAGATTGATAGTGAACTCAGGTTGCTAGCCGATGGCTGGTCGCTTGAGCGAATGCCAAATGTTGACAGATGCATTCTGCGTCTGGGGTCTTGGGAAATTCTGCATAATGAAGATGTGCCCAACGAAGTGGCAATAGCAGAAGCAGTTGCGCTTGCCGCAGAGTACTCAACTGATGATTCTCCGAAGTTTGTTAATGGCGTTCTGGCCAGACTTGCCAGAGGAACCAAAGCTCTCTGATACAGTAATTCTAAATTAGTCCTTTAAATACGTCCCGAGAGGCGAAGAAGGAGTGAAACATGACTAAGCGAACCGTTCTGAACGCTTCCGATATTGACAGAGCGCTTAAGCGCATATCCCACGAGATCGTAGAAGCAAATTCTGGTCATCAAGACCTAGTCATCCTTGGAATACCAACGCGTGGAGTCAGCCTTGCCGAAAGGCTCACCCAAAATCTTTCGACCATTTCTCAGGGCCAGAAGGTGCTGTCTGGAGTGTTGGACATTACTCTGTTCCGGGATGATTTAGCGCAGATCCAGAGAGGCGTAAAGCCGAGCATTATCCCCGTCGAAGGCATAGACAACAAGGTTGTCATCATTGTTGATGATGTCCTGTTTTCTGGCCGAACCATAAGGGCAGCTCTAGATGCGCTCGCTGGTATTGGTCGGCCTCGGCAGGTAAAGCTGGCCGTCTTGGTAGATAGGGGTCATCGCGAACTGCCGATACGTCCAGATTTTGTAGGAAAGAATCTGCCAACTGCGGTTGCAGAGCGGGTATTCGTTCGGCTGTCCGAGAACGACGGCTTGGACGAGGTTGTGATCGAGTCTTGAAACACTTATTGTCGATCCGAGACCTGACACTTGAACAAGCAACCGAACTGTTAGCCAGTTCCAGGGAGATGTCACAGGTCAATCAAAGGGCTCTCAAGACCCTGCCAACCCTACGTGGCAAAACCGTCGTCAACCTTTTTTATGAAAATTCAACTAGAACCAGAGTTAGCTTTGAGATTTCAGCAAAGCGGCT
Source organism: Micrococcales bacterium UBA4448 (assembly GCA_002390305.1). GTDB lineage: Bacteria > Actinomycetota > Actinomycetes > Actinomycetales > Microbacteriaceae > Aquiluna. Next base: position 8,120 of record DGPE01000075.1, read on the forward strand.
CGGAGCCGATGTCATAAACGTTACCTCGGATAGCTCCAGCGCGACAAAGGGGGAGTCTCTGCGTGACACCGCTCAGACCCTGCAGGCTTTGGGAGCAGATGCCATCGTGTTGCGGCACCCAATGTCAGGTGCGGCCAATGCAATGGCCACGCGTGACTGGATTTCATGCAGTGTTGTGAATGCTGGCGATGGGAGACACGAGCATCCGACCCAAGCCCTGCTTGACGCGCTAACAATTAGCCAAAACTTTGCAGCTGACTTTGACTTCAAAGGACTCCGGGTTCTTGTAGTTGGCGATCTATTGCATTCCAGGGTCGCTAGATCAAACTTCCTGCTGCTGAACCTTCTTGGAGCCACTGTTATGGCCGCAGGACCTATGGAACTCGCACCGGTATTACTGAATCAAATGGGAGTGGAGCTCTTCGGCAGCTTTGATGAGGCCTTGGACCAGCAGCCAGATGTTGTAATGATGCTTAGGGTCCAAATGGAGCGAATGCAGCACCTGTCGTTCTCCACATCCGAATACCAGCGGTCCTGGTCTCTCGATGAAAATCGTTTGGGAAGATTGGGTTCTGAAGCTGTAATCCTGCATCCGGGGCCAATGAACAGAGGTCTTGAGATCTCGAACCATGCTGCCGAAGATAGTCGGTCGAAGGTTTTAGAACAGGTTCAAAACGGACTTGCGGTGAGAATGGCAGTTCTGCATCAGTTGCTAGGAGGTCAAAACTAGTGTCTAGCATTCTGAAGGGCGTCACCCTGTCCAGTGGGCAGAAAGCAGATATACGCATTGAAGGCGATGAGATTGTTGAAATCGGAGTGATCTCAAAAGCCGGCATCGACTGCAGCGGATTGGTTGCACTTGCTGGTTTTGTGGATCCACACACTCACCTGCGCCAACCAGGCTTCGAGGCCAGCGAGACTGTTATGAGCGGCACTAGGGCAGCTGCCAGTGGCGGCTATGTGGCCATTACAGCGATGGCCAACACCTTCCCAGTTGCCGATTCACCAGAGGTCGTCGAGCATATAATGTCCCTCGGGCTCTTATCGAAGTATGCATTCGTGCAACCGATAGGTGCGGTGACGAAATCACTTGACGGCAAGGAACTCTCACAGATACAAGCCATGGCAACCTCAGCAGCGCAAGTGTCAGTATTTAGTGATGATGGGGTCTGTGTATTTGACACCGACCTGATGAGACAGGCCCTTCTAGAAGTTAAAGATTTCGGTGGAGTAATTGCTCAGCACGCCCAAGACCCGACAATGACAATCGGCTCCCAGATGAATGACGGAGCATTGGCTCTGGAAATGGGCCTCACCGGTTGGCCAATGCTGGCTGAGGAGTCCGTGATTCAAAGAGATGCCGAACTGGCACTTGAAACCGGGAGCAAGCTCCATGTCTGTCACGTGACTACGGCAGGTGGAGTAGAGATTATTAGATGGGCAAAAAAGCAGGGAGCGAATATCACTGCTGAAGTAACTCCGCACCATTTGCTATTGAATCAAGAGCTTGCACGAGGCTATGACCCGGTATATAAAGTGAATCCGCCGCTGAGAACTAGTGAGGATGCAGCTGCTCTGCTGGCTGGAATAGTAGACGGCACCATCGATATGCTCGGAACCGACCACGCACCGCATTCATCTGAGAAAAAAGATTGCGAATGGGAAAATGCTGCCTTCGGCATGATCGGTCTTGAAAGCGCAGCAAGTGTGCTGCATCAGGTTCTTATTCAATCTGGAGCGGGCGACTGGCCGCTTTTTGAGAGACTCATGAGCACCAATCCAGCCAAAATGCTGGGTCTAAAGGATTTTGGTTCACTGGCGATCGGTTCCAAAGCGAACATTACGCTCTTTGACCCCTCGTCAAGCCTGCCAGGTGATGCTCCATCGGCTTCAAAGTCTTCGAATTCTCCATATGCACCGCTGACGCTGTCAGGAAGAGTTCGCCACACCATGCACCAGGGATATTTCACGCTATTCAACCAGAAGCTCGAGGAAATTCATGACTAGGGAATTGATTGCATTCTGCGCGCTTTTGATAGTTCCTACAATTGCACTGCTCGCCTATTCTTCAGTGCGGAAGAGGCGTCGCATGCAAGAGCAGCAAATACTGCCACTCGTCCAGGCCGAAGAGGGCGATCCATTTATTACTTGTCTCTATGTCAGCACGGTATTCGCCTCAGATCCACTGGTGAGAATTTGGGCCAGAGGACTTGGACCAAGGGGGAAAGCGCAGCTGATTCTTAACTCCATCAGCCTCAGCATCAAGAGAGTTGGTGAGGAGGGCTTTAGCATCCCTGCTAGTGAGATAGAGGCACTCAGCACCAGCTCAGCCACCATCGACAAGGGGGTTGAACGCAATGGCCTTCTTGGCATTCATTGGACACACTCGAACCAGAAATTGATTACCCAACTCAGGTTCAGCAGTGGGGAATCTCACCGAAAGGCGATTGATACGATTACTACAAAGCTTGGAGTTGGATTTGAATAAGGCGCACCTCGTACTAGAAGATGGCACCATTTTCGATGGCGAACAATTTGGAGCAACGGGTGAGACGCTCGGTGAATTGGTGTTCTCTACTGGCATGACTGGTTACCAGGAGACACTTACCGACCCGTCTTATTCGGGGCAAATAGTTATTCAAACTTTCCCACACATTGGCATCGTAGGAACCAACCAAACTGATGCGGAATCTCACAAAGTTTGGGTAGCCGGGTATGTAGTTAAGGAACCCTCCAGGATCGCTAGCAATTTTCGAAGTGAAGAAAGCTTGCCGGATTTGCTCGGTGAGCAGAAAATCGTCGGCATTTCCAACATCGACACCCGTGCATTAACTCTTCACATAAGAAGCCTTGGCTCGATGCGAGCGGGGATCTTCTCTGGCCAAAACCTCCCGACATCGGCTGAAATGCTAGACAAAGTGCGCGAATCAACTCAGATGAAGGGACAGTCGCTGTCCTCTGGGGTCACAACTGATGCGAGATACACAATCCCTGCGGCTGGAAAGCTTGCAGGCCGAATCGCGGTTCTGGATCTTGGCATTAAGCGCTCAACACTCGAGCACCTAAGTGGGCGAGGTCTTGAAATAGAGGTATTCCCGGCAGATAGTTCTGCAGAAAGTATTTTGGCTACAAACCCGGACGGCTATTTCTTCTCGAATGGACCGGGAGATCCAGAGGCCAGCGGTCATCAGGTAGAAATGCTAAGGGAATTGCTGGGAACAAAAAAACCGTTCTTCGGCATCTGTTTCGGTAATCAGCTGCTAGGCAGGGCTCTTGGATTTGAAACCTATAAATTGAAATTCGGCCATCGTGGCATCAACCAGCCGGTGTTCAATCTGGCAAATAGCACCGTTGAAGTGACCGCACATAATCATGGATTTGCCGTGAAATTGGATACCGACAGCGCCGAATCACCGGCCGGTTTCGGCCGCGTCACGGTTTCGCACCGCGGGCTAAACGACCAGGTGGTCGAAGGATTGGAATGTCAGGACATACCGGCCTTTTCTGTGCAGTATCACCCAGAAGCTGCTGCCGGTCCACACGACAGCCACTATCTGTTTGACAAGTTCCTAAAAGCCATTCGAGAGAGTAAATAATGCCAAAGCGCTCAGACATAAAATCCGTTTTGGTCATCGGCTCGGGGCCAATAGTTATCGGGCAGGCTTGCGAGTTTGACTACTCCGGAACGCAAGCTTGTCGCGTTTTGCAGGAGGAGGGGATCAGGGTAATTCTTGTCAACTCCAACCCTGCCACGATCATGACAGATCCCGATTTCGCCGACGCCACCTACATTGAGCCAATCACCCCAGAGGTCATTGAGGCAATAATCGAAAAGGAGCGTCCCGATGCAATATTGCCAACTCTTGGTGGGCAAACTGCTCTAAACGCAGCTATGGCCCTTTACGAACGAGGTTCTCTAGAGCGCTTCGGCGTGGAGTTAATTGGGGCCAATGTCGATGCGATCAGGGCGGGGGAGGACAGGCTCGAATTCAAACAACTAGTCCTAAATGCCGGAGCCGGTGTCGCCAATTCTGCGGTAGCCCACACCATGGACGAGGTCATTCAAATAGCTGATCAAATCGGCTACCCGATGGTTGTGCGTCCATCATTCACCATGGGTGGTCTTGGCTCTGGCTTTGCCTATAACGAAAAAGACCTAAGACGAATAGCTGGCGCCGGTCTGCAAGCATCTCCAACTACCGAAGTTCTGCTTGAAGAGTCGATACTCGGATGGAAAGAGTATGAACTGGAGCTGATGCGAGACAAAAACGACAACACGGTAGTGGTCTGCTCCATTGAAAATTTTGACCCGGTAGGCGTTCACACCGGTGACTCAATAACCGTGGCCCCGGCACTCACTCTTACCGATCGTGAATATCAAAACCTCCGGGATATATCCATACAAATTATTCGAGACGTTGGAGTGGATACCGGTGGTTGCAACATACAGTTTGCCGTCGATCCCTTAGACGGCAGAGTAATTGTGATTGAGATGAACCCGAGGGTGAGCAGATCATCCGCACTTGCTTCAAAGGCAACCGGCTTTCCAATTGCAAAGATCGCGGCCAAGCTGGCGATTGGCTACACCCTTGATGAGATACCAAACGACATAACTTCTGTGACACCAGCATCCTTCGAGCCGAGTCTTGACTACATTGTCGTAAAAGTCCCTAGATTTGCCTTCGAGAAGTTCCCTGCGGCTGACCCGACCCTGACCACCACAATGAAGAGTGTCGGCGAGGCAATGGCAATTGGTCGGACCTTTTCCCAAGCGCTTCAAAAGGCGCTTCGATCTCTGGAAAAAAGAGGTAGCTCGTTTTCCTGGCCCAAATCTAAGTTGGCCATCGAACCGCTTCTTGAAAAAATGGCAACCGCTACTGAATCAAGAATCAGCCAGGTTCAGCAAGCGCTCTGGTCTGGGGCGACCGCCAATGAGATACATGAAATTACCAAGATCGATCCCTGGTTTATTGACCAAATTGTTCTGATAAATGAGATAGCGCTTTGGTTCAGTGAATTGGAATCGGTTGGGCTTGCAGAACTGAAGAAAGCCAAGGAACACGGTTTTTCTGACGCTCAATTAGGTGAGCTACGGATGACTTCTGAAGCAGAAATGACTAAATTGCGCCATGGACTTGGCCTTAGACCGGTCTATAAAACCGTAGACACTTGCGCCGGTGAGTTTCCGGCGGAGACGCCATACCACTACAGCTCCTACGAGCAATTCACTGAGGTAAAGCCGTCAAACAAAAAGAAGGTAGTCATTCTTGGTAGTGGGCCGAACAGAATTGGTCAGGGAGTTGAGTTTGATTACAGCTGTGTGCATGCAACCTTTGCACTGCGGGATGTTGGTATAGAGACGATCATGATCAACTGCAACCCGGAGACTGTTTCCACAGACTATGACACGGCAGACAGGCTCTATTTTGAGCCTCTGACGCTGGAGGACGTTCTGGAAGTAATCCATGCTGAGGCTGCATCTGGGGAGCTTTTAGGCGTACTGGTGCAACTCGGTGGGCAGACTGCTCTTGGGCTTGCAGCAGGACTTCAAGAAGCAGGTATCAAGATTCTTGGCACCAGCCCGGAAAACATAGATCGAGCTGAAGAGCGTGGTCAGTTCCAAGAGATCTTGGATGGAGGCCAGCTCTTAGCACCCGCAAATGGCATCGCGACAAATCTCTCGGAGGCGGCCGCAGTGGCCGAAAGAATCGGTTTCCCGGTTCTAGTCAGACCAAGTTTTGTCTTGGGCGGTCGTGGAATGGAGATTGTCTACGACCAGAATTCTTTGGTTGGTTACTTCGATCGAATAGCCGAGCATGCTTTGGTCGACCTAAAACACCCTCTGTTGGTGGATAGATTCCTAGATGATGCAATTGAGATCGATGTCGATGCAATTTACGACGGACATGAGCTGTTCATCGGAGGGATCATGGAGCACATCGAGGAGGCCGGTATTCATTCTGGTGACTCCAGTTGCACACTGCCACCGATAACTTTAAGCCAGAACCAAATCAATCGAGTTGCAACCGCCACTCAAGTCATAGCGAACGGCTTAGACGTGGTTGGACTCTTGAATGTTCAATTTGCGCTAGCGCAGGACGTGCTTTACGTGCTTGAAGCAAACCCCCGAGCCAGCAGGACTGTCCCGTTCGTGTCTAAGGCTCTTGGAATAACGCTAGCTAAGGCGGCGGCAAGAGTGATGATTGGAGCCACGATATCAGAATTGAAGGCAGAGGGCGGGCTGCCAGCAAAAGACGGAAGACACCTTCCAGCTGGCACGCCAATATCTGTCAAGGAAGCGGTATTGCCCTTCAAAAGATTCGCGACAGCTGACGGACGCTTTGTGGACTCTCTTCTAGGCCCAGAGATGCGCTCCACGGGCGAAGTTATGGGTATTGATAAGGACTTCCCTACGGCGTTCGCCAAGTCCCAAGCGGGTTCTGGCTCAGCATTGCCAGTTTCTGGAACAGTCTTTGTATCGGTTGCAGACAGAGATAAGCCACAATTATTGCTTCCAGTTCGCCGCCTTGACCAACTTGGTTATCGAATATTGGCAACCGATGGCACCGCATTGATGCTTGCCAGACATGGAATCAAAGCTGAATCGGTTATTAAGCATTCGCAGGCAAAGGATGGTGAAACCTCGATTGTCGACATGATTACTGACGGTCTGGTGGATGTGGTCGTAAACACTCCATCTGGTGCGGATGCCAGAGTGGATGGATACGAGATCAGAGCTGCAACTACAGCTGCTGATAAACCGATATTCACAACCGTCGCGCAACTCAGCGCTGCGATTGGGTCCTTTGAGGTTATTAGGGAAGGTCCATTCTCAGTAAAGCCACTGCAGGACTACGCACGCGAGCGAGCAGGGCTACTAACTTGATCGGCTTCGGTGATCTGCTTAGGCTGAAACGCAAAGAGTTCGGCCCACTTTGTCTTGGTATCGACCCGAGCGAGACAGAACTGAATAATTGGGGACTCCCGGACACTGCCAACGGCGCAAAGGACTTTGGCCTACGTTGCATAGACGCGGCTGAGGGCAGACTGGGGCTGATCAAGCCACAGGTGGCTTTTTTTGAAAGGTTTGGATCATCCGGTTACGCAGCCCTCGAAGAGGTGCTGCAGGCCGCTCGTGATCTGGACTTGCTTGTGATTGCCGATGCCAAACGTGGAGACATCGGATCAACGATGCTCGGTTACGCTCAGGCTTGGTTTGGAGATGATTCACCACTTCGAGTCAATGCCCTGACTGTGAGCCCATTCCTTGGCCCAGAATCCACTCTGGAAATGTTGGATCATGCCCGAGATGTTTCCGCCGGCCTATTTTTGCTTGCGGCCACATCAAATAGCGAGGCCGTTGCTCTTCAGACTGCCACTTCTAATAACCAGTCGGTCGCAATGACAGTACTCAACGCCGCAATCACTCACGGCTCAAACGACCTAGGTGTAGTTATCGGAGCAACTCAGTCGCTGAAAGAATTCGGATTGCAGCAGCTTGTGGACACTGACCTCGGAGTCCCAATATTGGCTCCTGGGTTTGGGGCGCAGGGCGCAAAGCTCGCCGACTTAGCGGAGCTTTTTGGTGCAAGTGCACCGAATGTTGTGCCAGCCATGTCGCGGGGCCTGACTGGCCAGGGACCTCAGGCTATGGCTAACCTAATTGACCGCGCTAAGTTGGAATTATGAGCCTGATCGTTATTGCGGGACCCGCCGGAGTTGGTAAGGGATCTTTGGTTAGTTGGATTTTGGAACACGACCATCGATTCTTGCTCTCAGTGTCTGCCACAACCCGCGCGCCGAGACCGGGTGAAATTGATGGAGTCCATTACCAGTTCGTCTCCAAAGCTGATTTTGAGTCAATGATCACCAATGATCAGCTGCTGGAGTGGGCCGTGGTGCATGGCACTCACTATTACGGAACCTTGATTAGTGAACTGGCAAGGGCAGAGGCCAATGATCAGCACCTACTGCTAGAAATAGACCTGCAGGGAGCAAGGCAAGTCAAGAAACGGCTGCCGGAAGCTATATCAATCTTTGTTTCTGCACCCTCCTTTGAGATTCTTGAGTCAAGACTCAGAAACCGAGAAACCGAGACAGATGCTGAAATACAAACTAGACTGGAAACCGCTAAGGCCGAGTTGGCCGCAGCCCACGAATTTGATTTTCGAGTAATTAATGATGACTTAGCCCTCACAGGCCAAAAGATTATTGAAATTGCAACACATCAAGAAAGAGAGACATGAACGAGAGCATTGCGAAACTAGAGGGAATCGTTTCACCTCCAATCGACGAACTACTGGAGAAGGTCGATTCGAACTACGAATTGGTGATCTTTGCATCGAAGCGTGCTCGTCAGATCAACGAGTATTACAGCGCCCTGCACGAGGGTTCTCTGTTTAACTTCGTTGGTCCACTTGTTGACTCGAGTATCGATGACAAGCCACTAAGTATTGCCCTCAAGGAAATTTACTCGGGCAAGTTGGAAAAGAAGCCAAACCCTTAGGCCAAATTGCGCATTCTGCTTGGAATAACCGGTGGAATAGCAGCCTATAAGGCTGCCAATCTGGTGCGGAAATTGACCGAAGAAGGTCATAATGTTCAAGTTCTTCCCACCAAGAACGCTCTTGAGTTCATAGGCAAGTCAACTCTGGAAGCACTGTCTGGAAATGCAATAGATTCAGAGCTATATTCCGATGTGCAGAATGTGCGTCACATCAAATATGGGCAAGAAGCCGAACTAATTATCGTTGCTCCTGCGACAGCAAATTTTTTAGCGAAGTTGGCACATGGCATCGCTGACGATTTACTGATGAACGCCATTCTGGCCAGCAATGCCGAAGTGGTCATCTGCCCAGCTATGCACACAGAGATGTGGTTGAACCCAGCGACTAGGGCGAATGTCAAAACACTTCAAGAGCGAGGCATCAGAGTCATGGAGCCCGCGTCCGGTCGACTAACCGGCAGCGACAGCGGCCCAGGCAGACTTCCTGAACCGGAGGATATCATCGGGTTCGCGCTAGCCCGCGAAGGATTTTTTACCGGCAAATCCGTGACAGTCACAGCCGGTGGCACCCGAGAAGCGATCGATGAGGTTCGCTACATCGGTAACTCTTCATCCGGACGAATGGGCATCGAGCTGGCAACGGCCTTCAGGAACGCAGGAGCGAAAGTAACTCTCGTTGCCTGCAACATAGACAGGGAACTTCCGACCGGGGTTGAGGTTCTGAGAGCGTCAAGCATCGCTGAACTGGAATTGGCCATGGACAGAGCATCGGATGTACTTGTGATGGCCGCCGCTGTTTCTGATTTTCAACTTGATAAACCTCACAGGGGAAAGCTGCATCGCGGCGAGAAGTTGGTCTTAGAGCTTTTGCCAACCAAGGATTTGCTGGCTGGTTATGCGGCCAACCACCAAGAGAGTTATTGCGTTGGGTTCGCCCTGGTTGAGAACAACGCCGATGTGGTCAAGATTGCGACAGAAAAAATGTGGGATAAAGGTGTTGATGCGGTCGTCGGAAACACCGTTAGCACCCTAGGTTCAGTTGACGCCGAAGTGAACCTGGTGACCAAGAGCGACGTCTTACATAAATCCGGTACCAAGTCGGAGATAGCCCAGTGGCTGGTGCTTGAGCTTCAAGAAATCTTGTCCAACACCTAACTAGACTGTCATTATGACGCTACGAACTTTTACTTCAGAATCTGTGACTGAAGGCCACCCAGACAAGGTTTGCGACCAAATCTCGGACACGATTCTCGACGCACTACTGGAGCAAGACCCTGAGGCCCGTGTGGCGGTGGAAACTCTTGTAACAACTGGACTGGTTCATGTCGCCGGTGAAGTAACCACCACCGGTTATGTAGAAATCCCGCATCTGGTGCGGCAAAAACTAATGGAGATCGGTTACAACTCGTCAAACCCTGGTTTCGATGGCGAGTCATGCGGAGTCTCGGTATCGATCGGTGCACAGTCGAGCGACATTGCACAAGGTGTTGACAGCTCACTCGAGTCACGAGCCTCATCATCGGCTGCTCAGCTTGGAGCTGGAGACCAGGGAATGATGTTCGGCTACGCATCCAATGAAACCAAAAACCTGATGCCAGCTCCGATATCCTTGGCTCATCGCCTCACCGAGAAACTGGCATCAGTTCGCCGAGAACTAGAGTTGCCGATTCTCAGACCAGATGGCAAAGCCCAAGTCTCAGTGTCCTACGATGGCGCAGTGCCGGTATCTGTAGCGACGGTTGTGCTCTCCACGCAGCACCATCCCGATGTCAGCCAGGAAGAACTTGCGGCTTTGGTGCTTGAAAGGGTGATCAAGCCGGTGCTGTCAACCAGTTCCCTGGCTTATGACAATACCGAGTTCATAATCAATCCAACCGGAAGATTTGTAATCGGAGGTCCGCAGGGAGACGCTGGGCTGACCGGACGTAAAATCATCGTCGATACCTACGGCGGAAGTGCCAGGCATGGCGGCGGTGCCTTCAGCGGTAAGGATCCATCCAAAGTCGATAGGTCTGCGGCCTACGCAATGCGGTGGGTGGCAAAAAACATCGTTGCTGCCGGTCTGGCTGATCGAGCAGAGATACAGGTGGCCTACGCAATAGGGGTTGCAAATCCGGTCTCGCTTCACGTCGAAACGTTCGGAACCGAAAAGGTCGATCAGGCGGCAATTGAATTGGCTATTGCAAAAGTCTTCGACCTACGACCTGCGGCCATCATTGAAGCGCTGCAGCTGAAAAGACCTATCTACGCAAAAACGGCGAGCTATGGTCATTTTGGAAGAGAATTACCCGAGTTCACCTGGGAGAATCTTGATCGAGTAGACGCACTTAGGGAAGCCGCAGGTCGCTAAGTGTCGCGCTTTGCTTCTGTTGTGGCAAAGTCTCCGCTGATCCAGCTAGACCGCTCCTTTGACTACATCGTTCCCGATGAGTTTCTAGACGTTATTGCTGTCGGTCAGGAAGTGATCTTTCCACTGGGTCGCTCCAAGAAGCCGCAGGTGGGTTTCGTTACCCAGGTAATGGAGGCGAGCGAACACGCCACAACCGAACTGCTGAGCATCTCAGATGATAGTGAAGTGCTGCCAGACTCCCTCGCAAGACTTTTGAGAATGGTTGCCGATCGACAGTGTGTTGCAATGGGAGAGCTACTTTCATTAGCTGTCCCAGACCACATGCCCACGATTGTGAAGAACCAACCCATTAGGGCAAGCCTTGTGGCTCCGGAGGAGCAAGCCGTTACAGTTATGCCGCCCTTGCAGGCCAGGTCCGCCGTGCTAACAGCCGCTAGGTCGATGTTTATAGCCGACACTTTGCATCCGGATTGGGCGATCCTGATGGTTATGCGAGCAATCCGTCAGTGGAAAATCAACAAGTCTTCAATTTTGATTGTTCCAGAGAAGGCGGACATCGAGCCGTTGGAGGCGGTCGCAGCTGCGCTGGGGGTATTAGACGCCACGGTTGTTATGAGACCCGGATCGAAACGGTCAACTCGGTATCAGAATTATCATCAGATCAAGGACTCAGAGTTCACGGTAGTGATTGGTACTAGGTCAGCTGTATTTGCACCAGTTCAAAATCTTGGGCTGGTCGCGCTGCACGATGATTTGGACGACAGCCTTAGAGATCAGGGGTCTCCTTTTACCCATGCAAGAGATATTGCACTTATGAGAGCCGTTGATGGGGTGGAGCTGCTGTTCACAGCCCCCTACCGATCCGTTGAAATTCAGAGACTTGTTGCTCTCGGGTTTCTAAGTAATCACCACGTCGTCGCTAGGCCACTGCGTATCTCCTTTAGTGAACCGGGGGTGCGAATGGATGAAGCGGCATTTCAACTTATGAAAGAGCGTCTCGAATCCGGTGTGGTTTTAGTGCTACTGCCAAGAAAAGGTGACTCCGTAGCTGTGTATTGTCAGGGATGCGGGGAGAAGTTGGCGTGCAGTTGTGGTGGGTATATGTGGCAGCCAGACGCGGACACTGTTCAGTGTCGGATTTGTAGAACCGCCTTCACTAGCTGTCAGAGCTGCAAATCTCGAAATTTCAAGAAGGGGCGTACTGGAAGCACGAGAACCGTTGCAGAGCTGGGTAAAGCGTTCCCAAATACGATGATCGCAGAGGCAGCCGGTGGCAAAAAGCTGACCGGCCTAAAGCAGAAAAATCAACTTGTTATCGCCACACCAGGTTCTGCACCGCGCCCTAAAAAAGGTTATGCGGCGGTTTTGATATTGGACTGTGACGTTTGGTTAGGTAGGCAAAGTCTGAATGCACAACAGCTAGCTCTTCGAGACTGGATGGAGTCACTTGAACTTATGGCAGAGGATGGCAGAGCAGTCCTTTCTGGTATTGGAACAGATCTCGGAGCAGCAATAAGTCTTGGACAGCTCCTTCAACTGGCACAGAAGTCTCTTCGCGAGGCCAAGGAATTGAATTTGCCACCGGCAGCTAGAATTTGCACGCTGGAGGCTCTTGATGCGACCCTTCAAGCGGCTGTTTCGGCAGTAAAAGAGCAGGGAGCTGAAGTAATTCGTATGGACATGGTCAGCGGCAACGCGTTGATTAGATTTTCCTATAATCAAGGACCTCAGATAGCCAAGAGTCTCAGGGCTGTTGCAGTTGGGGCAACAGCTAGAACCATTGGTAACTCGAAGCGACGTGGGCTAAAGGTTGTCATGGACGACGTAACGGCACTTTAGGGATATATGAAAATAGTTTTTGCTGGAACACCAGAAATAGCGGCTTCCGCTCTGGAACAGATATCCCGCGTTCATGAGGTTGTGCTTGCCATTACGCGTCCAGATGCACCGGTCGGTAGAAAGCGTGTGCTCACAGCTTCTCCAGTTGCCATAAAGGCCGATGAGCTCGGGATAAGCGTCTTGAAAGTCAACAAGATAGATTCTGATTTCATTACAACGCTTTCTCAGACCGGGGCCCAGAAAGCGGTAGTCATTGCATTTGGGGTAATGGTTCCAGAGGACGCACTAAAGGTCATGGAATGGTGGAACATTCATTTTTCGCTCTTACCAAAGTGGCGAGGTGCGTCACCATTGCAGGCTTCAATGATGAACGGCTCTGAAAGTGGCGTATCTATTTTTAGACTTGATCAGGGGATGGACACTGGCCCGATCATCGCTTCGCTGCCCATTGAATTTAGTCCTGGCGAAACAGCAGGACAGGCGCTTGAGAGGTTTACCGAAGTTGCCTCAAGCCTGATCTCTGATCTGTTGCAAGATCCACCGCCGGCTCAAACTCAATCGGGACAAAGCTCACATGCCAGGAAACTTACTCGCGCGGATGCCAGAATCCAGTGGGACAAAACTGCCGATGAAATAGACCGTCTAGTTCGGGCCATGAATCCAGAACCGATTGCCTGGACCAAGTTTGGGGATCAGGACCTCCAGATCATTCAGGTGCAAATCCACGCGAGTGAAGATGTTGTTGACAGAGCGCCCGGCTCTGTTTTTAGAAACTTTGATGGACAAATCTTGGTCCAGTGCGGATCGGGTACAGCATTAGGCCTCGTTGAGGTTAAGCCCGCCGGAAAGAGCAGAATGCCGAGCGCAGACTGGTTTAACGGACAGAACAAGGAGGTCCACTTTGGATAACCCCAGACAATTGGCTCTGGACCTACTGGGAAGAGTCGCAAACTCGACGAGCTACGTCAACCTGTTATTGCCCAAGGAGCTGGTCAAGCGAGACTGGTCGGATGCGGATAAAGGGTTAGTCCAAGAGCTAACCTACGGCGTGCTTCGATGGCAGCTTCAATACAACTTGATAATCGATAACTTCACAGCCGGTAAAACACTGTCGCAGAATCTTCGTTCAGCTATACAACTGGGACTTCACCAACTCTTTAGAATGCGTATTCCAACCCATGCGGCCATAAACGAGTCTGTAGACCTTGTGAAGGGCTTTGAAAACAGTGCAGCAGGCCTGGCGAATGCCGTACTCAGAAATGCTGAACGTGCAGGTTTGGAGACTCTTCTAAAAGAGCTATGCAAGAACAAAGATGAATACTCCACTCTGTCTATTAGGTACTCGCACCCCCTATGGATAGTCACCGGCATGCTCTCAGCGCTGGACCTTGATGGGCGAAAAGATCAACTCGAGAGCCTGCTTGCCGCAAATAACGAAGTGCCAGCTGTAAACCTCATAGCTCTCACCGAGCAGGCTGCCGCAAGGCTTGATGATTCTGGAGTGGAACGAGGCGAAGTTTCACCAAGAGGGTTCCTTGCGAAGGGCAACCTGACAGCTGTTCTCAGTGACAGTGAAGTGAGGGTTCAGGACCAAGGATCTCAGTTAGTGGCCTTGGCATTCGCAGAGATTGCCCCCAGCGGGGGAAATTGGCTTGACATGTGCTCTGGTCCCGGAGGTAAGTCGGCAGTGCTCGAAAGACAGCTAAGTCCAACTGGGCGGCTAACTTGCTACGAGCCCAATGCCAAGCGGGCAAAGCTGGTTGAGAGCGCTTTAGTGGCCGGGGGATCTTCGGTTGTGGAGATAAAAAATGGGCAGGACGCACCAGCCCTGGCTTTCGAAGCTGTTCTGCTAGATGCACCATGCGCTGGACTTGGGTCGCTAAGGAGAAAGCCCGAGTCGCGTTGGTCTAAAGCGCCCGAACAACTTCCCGGGCTTATAAAGTTGCAAGCGGACCTAGTTGATGCGGCTGTGAAAACGCTAAAGCCCGGCGGGTATCTGCTCTACGCGACGTGTTCACCACTGGTTATAGAGACAAATGCTCAGATTAGAGCGGCACTTGACAGGCACTCAGATTTGGAGCTTTTGGATCTGGTTCCTATTCTCAAGTCGATTTCTCCGGATCTAGAATTGAACCAGAATCGAAAAACAGTTCAGCTCTGGCCGCATTTACATAAAACAGATGCCATGTTTATGGCACTGCTACAAAAGAAAGCGGAGCACTAACATGCAAATAAATCCCTCCATTTTGAGCGCCGACTTCGCGAATCTCGAGTCTGACCTTATGGCAATCAGCACGGCCGACATGGCGCACATCGACGTGATGGATAACCACTTCGTGCCCAACTTGACAATTGGTCCAGCTGTTGTCGGCAGACTGGCGCAGGTTTCACCGATTCCACTCGATGTTCACTTGATGATTGAAGATCCGGATCGCTGGGCCGTAGGCTACGCCGAGGCTGGTGCAGCATCGGTGACATTCCACGTCGAAGCAACCAAGAATCCAGTCGAGCTTGCCAGAAAGCTGCGTGCGGCTGGGGTGCTGGCTGCGGCCGCAATAAAGCCCGCAACCAATGTGTCTGAGATAGCTGAGCTATTGGCTGAGGTCGACATGATTTTGGTCATGACAGTCGAGCCTGGCTTCGGCGGTCAGCCGCTGATCAAGGACACTCTCCAAAAGATTGCCAGTGCGAGGGAAATGATACGGACCATGGGAGCTAACATTCGACTGCAGGTTGACGGGGGAGTGACAGAGGCAAACATTGGAGAGTTAGCAAAATTGGGTGCAGACTCATTTGTTGCCGGATCTGCCGTGTATGACCATCCAGATCGCGCACTTCAGATTTTGAATCTCCGCGAATCGGCAATCCTGGGGCTCAGCGATAGCTAAGTTCTTAGTATCCTTGGGGGATGAAAAGCTTTCAAGATCTCTTTGATGAACTCAGTGCCAGGAAAAACAGCCCTTCCGAAGCTTCAGGCACTTCAAAATTGCTGGAAGAGGGCGTGCACGCGATTGGCAAAAAGGTCGTTGAGGAAGCCGCTGAACTCTGGATGGCAGCAGAGCACGAGTCAGATGAACAAGTTGCCCTAGAGGCATCGCAGCTTCTCTATTACGTACAGCTCATCTTGATTTCCCGGAACATTTCTCTTGAATCTGTCGAAAAGGTCCTCTGATGCTGCGAGTTGCAATACCGAATAAGGGGATTCTTTCCGAATCTGCCATTGAAATGCTCAAGGAAGCCGGATATCAAACCCGGCGTGATTCTCAAGAGCTGCACCTGGTTGACCAGGCCAATGAAACTGAGTTCTTCTACCTGCGCCCGCGAGACATAGCAACCTACGTTGGATCTGGCTCTTTGGATGTTGGACTTACTGGTTTGGACCTTCTAATGGACTCAGAATCGCCTGCGGAGGAGATTGCTGATCTTGGATTTGGCGGTTCGACATTTCGTTTTGCCGGACCGGAAGAATCCGGATTTATGAGCCCGCAAGATTTACAGGGCAAAAGATTGGCGACCGCTTATCCGACACTGATAGCAAATCACCTTTTGAAGCTCGGTGTTCAATGCGAGATTGTCAAGCTTGATGGAGCGGTCGAATCTGCTGTGAAACTGGGTGTTGCAGACGCGGTTGCAGATGTCGTCTCAACAGGCAACACGCTAAGAAAAGCCGGATTACAGATTTTTGGAGACACAATTCTCTCCTCCACCGCCAGGCTGATCGCGGCGCCAGGAAAAGCGCAGGCCGCCGCGACTCTCCTGATGAGGCTAAAGGGCGTTTTGGTGGCACGCGAGTTCGTGATTATCGATTACGACTGCCCAAAAACCTGCCTTGAGGCAGCAACTGCCATAACGCCTGGCATCGAGTCTCCAACAATCTCACCGCTTGCAAATCCAGAATGGGTAGCTGTGAGGGCTCTCGTCCCTGCCGCTACCACGAACGAGATTATGGACCAGCTTTATGCCGTTGGAGCAAGAGCAATTCTTGTTTCGGCGATTCACGCAGCGAGAATCTAGTGCCAGCAATTCGGGTCATTCCATGTCTCGATGTCGCGGGCGGGCGCGTGGTGAAAGGTGTTAAATTTAAGGGTCTTAGAGACGCCGGTGACCCTGTGGAGCTCTCCGCAAACTACTACCAGCAAGGGGCTGACGAACTAACGTTTCTCGATGTCACGGCGGCCCATGAAAACAGGGCCACGACAAGAGAAATTGTTACTCGATGTGCGGAAGAGGTGTTTATTCCACTCACCGTCGGAGGTGGCATACGCAATCTCGATGACGTGTCAGCCATGCTAGAAGCCGGTGCGGACAAGGTCTCGATTGGGTCTGCTGGAGTTGCAAGACCAGAATTGTTACGAGAGGTCTCATCCGAACACGGCAACCAGATTTTGGTTGTTTCGCTGGACATTAAGCGCGGAGCAACTTCGTCGGGATTCACCATTACCTCGCACGGAGGCAAAAAGGACACCGGCCTAGATGCAATTGAATGGGTAACCAAAGTTCAAGACCTAGGCGCAGGGGAGTTGCTGATAAACAGCATGGACGCCGATGGCACCAGAGAAGGTTTCGATCTAGAGCTGATAGAACTGGTCTTAGCAGAGACTTCAATTCCCATCATCGCATCCGGCGGTGCCGGAAACGTGGAGCATTTTGTTCAGGCAGCGCGCGCTGGAGCTGACGCTCTACTCGCGGCCAGTGTTTTTCACAGTGGAGAGATAGCAATTTCAGATCTAAAGCTGGAACTTGCCAAAGCAGGGATAGAGGTTAGATGAGGTCGCTCGATATCGAATCCGTCAGGTTTGACGAAACTGGTTTAGTCCCGTTGATTTGCCAAGATCAGAACTCTCGCCAAGTGCTCATGCTCGGCTATGCAAACCTAGAGGCGTTAGAAAAGACCATCGAATCAGGCGATGTTCACTTCTACTCAAGATCTAGAGCAGAGCTTTGGCATAAAGGGGCTACCAGCGGAAACTACCTGAGGGTTTCTGAGATTTCCATGGACTGCGATTCCGATGCATTACTGGCCATCGTCATCCCGGTTGGGCCAGCTTGTCACACCGGTGCAACATCTTGCTTTGAGGAGGGCTAATGCTGTCCCTAACTCAGTTCCTGGATCAGGCCAAGACCTACAACGTAATTCCGATAGTCAAACGTCTATTTAGCGGTACTGAAACTCCGATTGGTATTTACCAAAAACTTGCCGGTACAAATCCGGATACTTTTCTCTTGGAATCAGCTGAACAGGGAGTCTGGGGAAGATACTCGTTCATTGGAGTGGCATCTAGAGGCCAACTAACAGCAACAGGGACCACGGCAACCTGGCACGGAGATTGCGACGCTCTACCCGATGGTGCAGCTTTGTCAGAGCAACCAATGAAAGCCCTTGAACAACTCCAAACTGCCTGGACTTCATCACCGGTCGACTTCCCACTCAGCTCAGGTTTGGTTGGGTTTTTGAGCTGGGGAGCGGTAAACCTCATCGAATCCCTGCCAGAGCCCAAAGAAGCTGAATATGAAATTCCGCTCTATGGCTTTAACCAGTTTTCGCAGCTGGTGGTTTTAGACCACCAAAAATCTGAGGTCTTGCTGGTGAGTGTCGTTTTCATTGATGGTGAAGATCTGTCAACTGCCCATGCGCGAGCTCTTTCTGAAGTCGCCGAACTTGAGCGCAGGGTGGCCATGGCCACTCCAGCAATCCTGACTGAACCTCGGTGGCCAGAGCCTGAAGCTAGGCCAAACACCAAAGAGGAAGATTTCTTGGAGAGTGTAGAGCTTGCCAAAGAGCACGTTAGAGCCGGTGATGTTTTTCAAGTTGTTATTTCTCAAAGGTTTGATCATGACCTAACCGCGGATGCACTCGAGGTCTATCGAGCACTCAGGGCGATGAATCCGAGTCCATACATGTACCTAACGCGTTGGCAAGATGAGCAAGGTGAATTTGCAATCGTCGGAAGTTCACCTGAGGCGCTAATAAAGATAACCGGAGATTCCATCGTCACGCATCCCATCGCTGGTTCCAGGCCTCGCGGTGGTGACACAGAGCTTGATAATGCTCATGCTCAGGATTTACTTGACGACCAGAAGGAACTAAGCGAACACCTCATGCTGGTTGATCTAGCCAGAAACGACATGCTTAAGGTTTGCGACCCAACCTCGCTAAAAGTGAGTGAGTTTATGCAAATTCACAGATTTTCACACATTATGCATCTGGTTTCCACGGTGGAAGGCAAGTTACTGCCAAAAATCAGCATGGTCTCTGCAATGCTCGCCACTTTTCCAGCTGGAACGCTCTCCGGCGCACCAAAGCCGCGTGCTCTTGAGATAATTCATGATCTGGAATCCAGTTATCGTGGCCTGTTTGGCGGGTTGGTTGGCTATTTTGACTTTCAGGGCAATGCTGACCTAGCGATCGCAATTAGGACCGCAGTTCTGCGAGATGGAGTCGCCAGAATTCAAGCGGGCGCCGGGATTGTGCTGGACTCGGTGGCCAGAACAGAGTTTCAAGAGACCGAGTCAAAAGCATCAGTAGTGCTCAGGGCTGTTGCGGCTGCGAATGCGATGTCCCATGAATAGGTTCCTAAACATTGCAACGATTTCATCCATAATCTGGTTCGGAACCGCCTTCCTGGCGTGGGTGAAAGTTACTGACCCTCACTCTGAGTCGGTGGTTACTCTCGGAACACTTACCGGCCAAGAGCTAAGCACACTTTCATTACTGATTCCTGGAATTGTATTTCTAATGACGCTGATTGCCAGATATCAGAAGTTAGCTAAGGTTCTCATCCCTGCTGCCGCTCTAATCGCCACAGCGGGCATCTGGTTTGTTTACACCTCAGACTGGTTGTCTTCTTCGGCAGTGCTCGAGCTGATCGCGGCTCAGACCGGGCAGGCTTCCGTAACCAGCTTTGTATTGCAAAACCAATCTGGCGTAATGATATTTGTTGTCATTGGAGCAATAACTGTCAGCCTTCTAACTGCAGCTACCATTCAAAAACCTCAAAAGATCACCGCTAGAGATAGCGAGGTTTCAGGTGATTCCCCGACTCAAGAGCTCTGGGATCTGCAGTAGCGAAATCTGCTTGCTAGAATTGAAGGACATTCAGGAAGGTCAAATGAACGAAACCAAAGACGAATCAGGTCACGGGCACTCAACGGCAGCTTGGGTGACAGTGCTGATCGTAATCGTCGCCTTCTCGATTGGCACTCTGTTTTTCTGGCTAGATAACGCAGCTTTAGTTTGGGCATCAGCTGTTCTGGCTGCGGTAGCGCCGCTAGTCGGGTTACTGCTCAAAAACGCCGGTTACGGCGTTGGCGGACAACACACCAAGTCCCACTAGTGCTTGACGCACTCTTTGCTGCCGCAAGTGATGATGCGGACATACGCAGCAAAACTATAAGCCGTGACAAATTAGAAGCCGAAGTCGCCGCAATGGAACCTTGCGTTTCAGCATTGGACGCACTCTCAGCATCGCATCAGATCAAGGTAATCGCTGAGATAAAGCGTGCCAGCCCTTCGATGGGTGACTTATCAGAGATCCCAGATGCAGCAGATCTAGCCGCTGTCTATCAACAAAGCGGAGCGCATGCCATATCAGTCCTCACGGAGAGGACGGGATTCAAAGGCTCGCTTCGTGACCTTGAGACCGTTAGTGCAAAGGTTCGAATCCCGACTTTGAGGAAAGACTTCATCTCAAGCGAGTATCAAATCCTAGAGGCTCGCGTTGCTGGGGCGTCCTTCGTGCTGCTTATTTTGAGCTGGTTAAGAGAGCCGGACTTCATCCGGCTTTACCGCTTTGCAAATGAGATTGGACTCTCAGTTCTAGTGGAGACACACACCGAGGATGAAATTCGGATCGCTACAGCGTCCGGTAGCCAAATGGTTGGAATCAATACCAGAGACCTTGATACCTTCAAAACTGATTTATCACTGTTCGAGAAGATGTCTCACCTCCTGCCCGAAACAACCATCAGAGTGGCCGAGTCTTCTGTCAAGAAGGCATCTGATGTTGCGCGCTACTGGAACGCCGGTGCCACAGCAGTTTTGATTGGGCAAGCGTTGGTGACAGGAGATCCTGCCAAGTTGATCCCCGAATTCATTTCTGCGACTTAGAATTAGGCAATGACCGAGAAGCTATCCACGCAACAGGGCCCGTATTTTGGCGAGTACGGAGGCAGGTTCGTACCTGAACCGCTCATAGCTGCGCTGGATGAACTTGAGCAGACCTACCTTGAAATGCGGAGCGATTCAGACTTCCAGAGTGAGCTATCTCAACTGCACAAGAACTACACCGGCAGACCTTCGATAATTACCGAGGCCAAAAAGTTTGCATCTCATTTCGGTGATTTAAGGGTCTTTCTGAAAAGAGAAGACCTAAACCACACTGGTTCTCACAAGATAAACAACGTCATGGGGCAAGCGTTACTGGCAAAAAAGATGGGCAAAAAGCGCGTAATTGCCGAAACCGGGGCCGGTCAGCACGGCGTAGCCAGCGCTACTGCAGCCGCCTACTTCGGGCTGGAGTGCGTGGTCTACATGGGACAGGTTGACACCGAACGGCAAGCTCTGAATGTCGCACGCATGAAACTCCTCGGAGCAGAAGTGATACCGGTTACAACAGGGTCTAAAACTCTCAAGGACGCCATAAATGAGGCACTGAGGGACTGGGTTGCAAACGTCGAATCCACGCATTACCTGCTGGGTACGGTTGCGGGTCCACACCCGTTTCCAACAATGGTGCGCGATTTTCACAGTGTCATTGGCAACGAGGCGCGCCAGCAGATGCTTGAGATCACCGGCGCTCTTCCGCATGTCGTTGCAGCTTGTGTCGGTGGCGGATCAAATGCAATCGGGATCTTTCATGCGTTCCTTGATGATCCAAGTGTGCAACTGTGGGGCTTCGAAGCTGCCGGCGATGGCGTTGAGACACTTCGACACGCTGCCACACTTTCGAAGGGTACCCCTGGTGTTCTTCATGGGGCGAAGAGTTACCTGCTTCAAGATGAGGGAGGTCAGACCATGGAATCACATTCAATCTCAGCTGGCTTAGATTATCCGGGTGTCGGGCCTGAACACAGCTGGCTAAAGGATTTGGGGCGAGCGAATTACATGGGCATTACAGATACCGAAGCCATGGAAGCAATGAGGCTACTGTCCCAGCTTGAAGGAATCATCCCAGCAATTGAGACCGCTCACGCTCTTGCGGGCGTGAAGTATCTGTCGCAGCAGCTGAATCCCGGTGACTCAGTTCTTATAAACCTAAGTGGCCGCGGTGATAAAGATATGGAAACGGCTGCCAAATACTTTGGATTGATGGACAGTAAATGAGCGCGGTATCTGAGGTCTTACAAGTAAACAAGGATTCAGGGCGGGGAAGCCTCATCGGTTACTATCCGGCCGGTTATCCAACGATCGACGATTCTGTTGAGTCCCTAGTCGCAATGGCAGAAAATGGTTGTGATGTTTTAGAAGTTGGAGTGCCATATAGTGACCCTGTAATGGATGGGATCATCATCCAGGAAGCCACAGAACAGGCACGGGCAGCCGGATTCAAGCTCGATGATCTATTCGAAGTGGTAAGGCGAGTTCGAAGTCGAGTAGATACGCCGATATTGGTCATGAGCTACTGGAACCCGGTTTTTAGATATGGCCTGGAAGAATTTGCATCAGCACTTGTGGAATCAGGCGCTCAGGGAATGATTACCCCGGATCTAGTGCCGGATGAGGCTGCAAATTGGGTTGAGACCAGTGAAAGATTGGGTTTGGACCGGGTGTTTCTTGTTGCTCCCTCCAGCTCAGATGAGAGGGTTTTAACTAACTCTGACATTTCTCGAGGATTCGTTTATTCAGTCTCAACCATGGGAATAACCGGTGAAAGAGCTCAGCTTGATGCTCTGGCAAAAAAACTGACAGCGAGAGTAAAGAGCGTGAGCACCACAGCCACTTGCGTTGGTGTCGGAATCTCTACTGCGGAACAGGTAAGGGAAGTAAATAGCTATTCGGACGGTGCCATCGTGGGAACCGCGTTCATCGCCGCGTATAGAAACAGCGGCCTTGAGGGTTTGACCCTTAAATGCCGTGAACTGGCCAGCGGTTTAGGATAGGACAATGCACTTTTTAGCGAGCATTCCTTCTCCAGAAACCAACTCTATCGAGATTGGTCCATTTACGGTTTACTTCTACGCCTTGTTTATTCTTTCCGGGATTGTAATTGCCACGCTGCTTACAGATGCAAGACTCAGGGCCAGAGGAACTCCCGCGGGTCTTTTTCTTGACATCGCGCTATGGGCTGTGCCAATGGGGATCTTGGGCGGCAGGTTCTTCCATGTGATTACCCACCCGAACGATTATTTCTACCAGGGAGCTGACCTACTTGATGTTTTCAAAATCTGGGAGGGTGGCCTGGCAATCTATGGAGCACTGATGCTTGGCGCAGTAGGTGTATTTATTGGCTCGCGTCAGGCTGGAATTCGCTTCTTGTCCGTGGCCGACGCTGTTGCCCCAGGGATTTTGTTGGCCCAGGGTATTGGAAGACTCGGAAACTATTTCAATCAGGAGCTCTTCGGCCTGCCTACTGAGCTACCTTGGGGGCTGGAAATACCAAGTAGTAATCCGGCATACCCAAACGGGCTTCCTGACGGCCTGACGTTTCACCCCACGTTTTTGTATGAATTGCTTTGGAATTTGACCGGCGTTATTGCAATCTTGTGGCTAGCTAAAAAGCTTCAATTGCAATGGGGCAAGGTTTTTGCGCTATATCTGATCGTTTACTCAACCGGTCGATCTTGGATAGAAAGTATACGAATTGACCCCAGCGAGATAATCTTGGGGCTTAGGATTAACATCTGGTCAGCGTTGATCGGGATTGCAATTGGTGTTGCAATCATTTTGGTTCAATCTCGCCGTCATCCCGGCAAAGAACCATCGGTTTGGCTTCCAGGCAGAGAACCTGCCAAGGAAACCGCCAAAGTCACCAGCAAGAGTGGCGACGAGCTTTAATATAAAAAAACCATCCACGGGCCAACGAAGTTCCGCAAATAATTTCGATTGGAGTTTCTGTGCCCAAAGCTGGAGCATTTGAACGGTTTGCGTCAGGCCCTAAAAGAGTTGGCCTGTATGACCGTTCGAACGAACACGATGCGTGTGGCTTGGCTATGGTTGCGACTCTTAGAGGTTACGCGGGCCATGACATCGTTCAAATGGCTCTGTCTTCGCTTCGTAATCTGGAACACCGCGGTGCAATCGGTTCTGACGCTGGCACCGGTGACGGCGCTGGCATCCTCACCCAACTTCCCGATGCTTTCTTCCGCGCCGTTACCGACTTTGAACTGCCTGAGCTAGGTCACTATGGAGCGGGTTTGGTCTTTTTGGACCCAGAAACAGCAAAACGTGACCGTAAGCAATTTGCTGAGATTTGCTCACAGGAGAAGCTATCCGTTATCGGATGGAGAGAACCCCCAACTGATCCGAGCGTCCTGGGTGACCTTGCGAGAAAAGCTATGCCACTGATTGAACAGGTATTTCTGGGGACCAAAGATAATATTTCTGGTGTTGAGCTTGAGAGGCGCCTTTTCCGAGCGAGAAACCGAAGCGAACGTGAGATTGGTATCTACCACCCTTCTCTCTCGAGTCGCACGATTGTCTATA
Organism: Micrococcales bacterium UBA4448; assembly: GCA_002390305.1. Classification (GTDB taxonomy): domain Bacteria; phylum Actinomycetota; class Actinomycetes; order Actinomycetales; family Microbacteriaceae; genus Aquiluna. Next base: position 32,456 of record DGPE01000075.1, read on the forward strand.
AGGGCATGGTCACAACTCTTCAGCTGGAGCCGTTTTTCGCGGACTTGAGTGATGAAAGATTTGAATCCCTGCTTGCCCTTGTTCACTCCCGGTTTAGCACCAACACTTTCCCGTCTTGGCCGCTGGCCCACCCGTTTAGATTCATCGCTCATAACGGCGAAATCAACACGGTTAAGGGCAATGCGAACTGGATGGCCGCAAGAGAGTCACAGCTCGCCTCAGACTTACTTGGGGATCTTGACCAGCTGAAGCCTATTGTTTCCAAGGGGGCCTCTGATTCTGCGACCTTTGATGAAGTGCTGGAGCTGCTTGTGCTATCAGGACGCAGTCTTCCGCACGCAATGATGATGATGATTCCAGAAGCGTGGGAAAAGCAGTTGGACCTGGACCCTCAGCTTCGTGATTTTTATGACTATCACTCAATGATTATGGAGCCCTGGGATGGACCTGCGGCTGTGGTTTTCACCGATGGAGATTTGGTCGGCGCGACTCTTGATCGCAATGGTCTCAGGCCTGGACGGTTTGTTGTTACCGAGGATGGCTTTATCATCCTGGCTTCAGAAATAGGAGTTGCGGAGATTGCACCAGACAAGATTGTTAGAAAAGGTCGGCTTCAGCCCGGCAAGATGTTTCTGATTGACACCAAAAATGGCCAGATTATTGAAGATGAGCAGATTAAGTCCGAAATAGCCGCCCTGGAACCTTGGGGTCAGTGGCTCAAGGCCGGTCAGATAAACCTAAAGGATCTTCCGGAACGTGAGCATGTCCGCTATTCAAGCAAATCTGTGCACAGGAGACAACGGGCCTTTGGTTACACCGAAGAGGACCTAAAGGAATTCATTACTCCAATGGCCCGAACTGGGCAAGAGCCAATAGGGGCAATGGGCACTGATACGCCTATTGCTGCAATATCAGAAAAACCTAAGCTGCTATTTGACTACTTCACCCAGCAATTTGCTCAAGTCACCAATCCTCCTCTGGATGCAATTCGCGAGGAAGTTGTCACATCGATGACCACCAGTATTGGTCCGGTTCGAAACCTGCTTGCGGCGACTCCAGAACACGCCAAACAAATGGTGCTGGATTATCCAATACTCGGAAACGACGAGCTGGCAAAGATCAAGCACATAGATCGAGCAAATAACATCGGTAAAACAGTCACAATTTCTTGCCTCTACCGAGTCGATGACGGAGCAGAAGCGCTAGCGGAGCGCCTCAAGGAAATGTGTGAAGAAGTTGACCAGGCTCTTGTCGCAGGGGCCACATTTATCATCCTCTCCGACCGAGACTGTAATCGCGAACTGGCACCGATTCCGTCACTGCTGTCGTGCTCTGCGGTTCACCACCACCTGATTCGCAATGGCACCAGGATGATGGCGGGACTAGTGATTGAAGCTGGCGATGCCAGAGATGTCCATCACGTATCAACGCTGATCGGTTTCGGTGCATCCGCGATAAACCCATACCTTGCACTTGAAACTGCGGAAGACCTAGTGCTCAATGGCTCTGTTTCAGGAATAACCCCCGAGCGAAGCAGCAAGAACATGATTAGGGCACTTGGAAAAGGCGTTCTAAAGGTCATGTCGAAAATGGGTATTTCGACTATGGCGTCCTACGGTGGAGCACAGTGTTTTGAAGCCATAGGGCTGGCTCAGGATCTTGTAGATAAGTACTTCACCGGCACGACAACAAAGCTTGGTGGGGTAGGCCTGCCGATTCTCCATGCCGAGATCGCCAAGCGCCACACGGCCGCCTACCCGATTGAAAGCATGTCCCAACTAGATACTCCACTTGATGTTGGTGGCGAGATGAAATGGCGCCGAGAGGGTCCCCCTCATCTTTTCAACCCGGAGACAGTCTTCAAGCTGCAGCACTCCACGCAGCAGAAAAACTATGAAATCTTTAAGTCATACACCAACGCAGTTGATGACCAAGCTGAAAGACTGATGACAATCCGCGGACTTTTCAAGTTCAATAAAGGCCTGCGGGAGGCTATTTCCATCGATGAAGTAGAGCCGGTTAGCGAAATAGTCAAGCGTTTTTCAACCGGAGCAATGAGTATGGGTGCCATTAGCCCCGAGGCTCATGAGACTCTTGCAATCGCAATGAACCGACTTGGAGCCAGGAGCAATACCGGCGAGGGTGGTGAGTCTGTAGAGCGCCTTCTTGACAGGGAAAAACGTAGCGCTGTAAAACAGGTGGCATCGGGCCGATTTGGTGTTACCTCGATGTACCTCACACATGCCGACGACCTTCAAATAAAGATGGCGCAGGGCGCAAAGCCGGGTGAGGGAGGCCAGCTTCCTCCAAATAAGGTTTACCCCTGGATTGCAGAGCTCCGTCATTCAACGCCCGGTGTTGGGCTTATTTCACCACCGCCACACCATGACATCTATTCAATTGAGGACCTCAAGCAACTTATCTTTGATCTAAAGCGCGCCAATCGCGCTGCCCGGGTTCATGTGAAACTCGTCAGCCAATTTGGAGTAGGAACTGTTGCAGCCGGTGTGGCTAAGGCCAAAGCCGATGTGGTACTTATTTCTGGTCATGATGGTGGCACGGGTGCAAGCCCGTTGAACTCGCTTAAGCACGCCGGCACCCCTTGGGAGCTGGGACTTGCTGAGACTCAGCAAACACTGTTGCTGAACGGGCTCAGGGATCGGATTGTTGTGCAGGTCGACGGATCCATGAAGACCGGGCGGGATGTTGTCGTCGCGGCTCTACTCGGAGCCGAAGAGTACGGATTTGCAACCGCTCCACTGGTGGTCGAAGGTTGCATCTTGATGCGTGTCTGCCATCTCGACACTTGCCCGGTTGGAGTGGCAACGCAAAACCCAGAGCTGCGCAAGCGATTCCATGGTCAGGCCGACCACGTCGTAAATTTCTTTGAATTTTTGGCTGAGGAGGTCAGAGAGTACCTGGCAGAACTCGGCTTCAGGAGTATGCAAGAAGCGATCGGACAGGTCGCAGCTCTTGATGTGAACGAGGCAATACATCACTGGAAGGCAGACGGGCTTGATCTGACTCCGATATTTGCCGGTAAGGCTATAGTCACCGAAAGCACCCAGTATTGCTCACGAGAGCAAGATCATGAACTCGAGAAGCACTTTGATTACGCCTGGATCGAAAAGGCTGCTCCCGCGCTTAAGGATGGACGGTCCTTCACGCTTGAGGCCAACATTAACAACACGATGCAGGCAATCGGCACGATGTTGGGCAATGAACTGACCAAGCGCTGGGGAGAACAAGGGCTGAATCCCGGATCACTTGAACTGAACCTTGTCGGGAGCGCAGGTCAATCACTTGGAGCATTCGTCCCAAGGGGTATTCAGATAAATGTAACCGGTGACTGCAATGACTACGTTGGCAAGGGTTTGTCAGGCGGCACGATTACGGTGCGACCGCCGACCTCAGCTGGTTTCCAGGCCGCTACAAACGTGATTGCTGGCAATGTAATTGGATATGGAGCTACCTCTGGGGAAATCTTCTTGAATGGAGTCGTTGGCGAAAGATTCATGGTCCGAAATTCAGGAGCCGTAGCCGTCTGTGAGGGGGCTGGAGACCACGCACTTGAGTATATGACCGGCGGTAGGGCGGTAATTCTCGGAAAGACCGGAATCAACTTTGCTGCCGGCATGTCAGGTGGAATCGCCTACGTGCTAAAACTATCTGAGGCGAAAGTGAACCGAGAGGCCCTGCAGCTTGGAGAGATTACCCTCGGAAAACTCGATGGGGCTGAGACTGCAGAGCTGAGAGCGATTCTTGAGAAGCATGTACTTTATACAGGTTCGGAAAAGGCCATTGAGATACTTGCCGATTTCGACAATAAAGTTCAAGAATTTGTTCGCGTGATGCCAAGAGACTACGCCCGCGTTGTGGAGATTCAAAATAATGCAACAGCCACTGGCATCGCATTAGATGGAGACGAAGTCTGGACCAAAATCCTGGAGGTAACAAATGGCTGATCCAAGGGGTTTCATCAAAGTCACAGAGCGCGAGACAGCCAAGCGCCGACCGGTCCCAGTCAGAATCAAAGACTGGAAAGAGGTCTACGAGGAGCGTAACTCCGAGGTTGTTAAAGAGCAGGCAAGTCGCTGCATGGACTGTGGCATACCTTTCTGCCACGCCGGCTGCCCACTTGGAAACCTGATCCCAGAGTGGAACGATCTCACCCACAGGGGCAGGAACAGAGAGGCGATCGATCGCCTTCACAGCACAAACAATTTTCCAGAATTTACCGGTCGCCTCTGCCCCGCGCCTTGTGAAAGCGCCTGCGTGCTTGGCATCAACCAACCTGCGGTAACAATCAAAGAAATTGAAGTATCGATTATTGACGATGCCTTTGACGCTGGATTCGTAACCCCAATAGTCCCAGATCGTCTCACCGGCAAGACAATTGCCGTTGTCGGCTCTGGCCCGGCTGGATTGGCCGCAGCCCAGCAACTAACCAGAGTTGGTCACACCGTCGCGGTTTTTGAGAGAGACGATCGAATCGGCGGCCTACTAAGGTATGGGATTCCAGATTTTAAAATGGAAAAGCATCACATTGATCGTCGAGTTGAGCAGATGATTGCCGAGGGAACCAGATTCAGAACGGGTGTCAACATAGGCGTTGACATTTCGTGGCAGGAACTACAGAAGCGATACGACTCGGTTCTGGTGGCAACAGGTGCTCTAAAGCCACGCGCACTTGATGTTCCAGGGGCAGATTTGGACGGCGTCCACTTCGCCATGGACCTGCTTACTCAGGCGAACAAAGTTGTTGCTGGAGACCTTGTTGACGATCAGATAACGGCGGCCGGTAAGCACGTAGTTATTCTGGGTGGCGGCGACACCGGAGCAGACTGCTTGGGCACAGTCACCAGGCAGGGCGCAGCCTCTGTAACCACCATCGCGATTGGAGTAAAACCACCCGAAGAGCGCGACGACAGTCAGCCATGGCCCACGACGCCGAACCTCTATGAGATTGCCAGCGCACACGAGGAGTTTGGCAACAGAGAGTATCTTCATTCCACCGTTGAGTTCGTCGGCGAAGCTGGAAAGCTAACCGGAATTAAGGTTGCGGATACAGAGTTCGTTGACGGCCAACGCCTGCCAAAGCTCGGTACCGAGAGGGTGATGAAAGCTGATATTGTGCTGCTGGCCCTAGGCTTCACCGGGAATGAATCGGAATTTATCACCAGCCAGCTCGGAGCCGAATTAGACAAGACCAGCAACATACACCGAGACAATAATTACCGAGCAAAAGAGGCAATCTTCGTAGCAGGTGATGCAGGCAGAGGGCAAAGCCTGATAGTTTGGGCTATTGCTGAAGGCCGAGCAGCGGCTGCAGCAATTGATAAACATCTCGAAGGCGAGACGCTGCTACCTTTCCCGGTCAAACCAACTGATAAGCCAATTTCGGTTTATAGCTAACAACAGAAACTAGGTATCTACTTCAAATGAGACGCGCAAAAATTGTCGCAACTTTCGGTCCAGCTATCGCGGACCTAGAAATGACTCGGAAGGTTATAGCTGCCGGTGTAAATGTCGCAAGGTTGAACCTGAGCCATGGCAGCCACGAAATTCACGAAAAGGTCTACGCCAACATTCGCCAGGCAAGTCAAGAGGCGGAAAAAGCAGTTGGTATTCTCGTGGACCTTCAGGGGCCAAAAATCCGACTGGGAAAGTTCGCAGAAGGAAGCGTTGAACTGATCCCGGGAGCAACTTTCAAGATCACCATCGAAGATGTTTCCGGAGACGTGGGCATGTGCAGCACAACCCATAAGGGGCTTCCAAAGGATGTCTCGGTGGGCGACATGCTATTGATCGATGATGGCCGTCTCTCTCTCAAGGCAACAGCAGTTGATGCCAAATCCGTCACCACGGAGGTCGTCATTGGTGGTTTAGTCTCCAACAGCAAGGGAATCAACCTGCCCGGAGTGGCTGTTGACGTTCCTGCTCTTAGCGAAAAGGATGAAGAAGACCTCCGCTGGGCGCTGAAGCTCGGTGCAGACATGATTGCTCTAAGTTTTGTGCGCAATGCCAAAGATGTCATTCGTGTTCACGAGATAATGCGCGAGGAAAACCGGTTTATTCCAGTGATTGCCAAGATCGAAAAACCTCAGGCAGTGGCTGCTCTGGAAGAGATTATCGACGCCTTCGATGGCGTGATGGTTGCCAGGGGAGACCTGGGCGTAGAACTGCCCCTAGAGCAGGTGCCGATAGTCCAAAAGCGAGCTGTTGAGCTAGCTCGTCGCTGGGCTAAACCAGTTATCGTGGCAACGCAGATGCTCGAGAGCATGATAACTGCCTCTAGGCCAACCAGAGCTGAAACATCAGATGTTGCAAATGCAGTGCTGGACGGAGCGGATGCTTTAATGCTTTCGGGCGAAACCTCGGTTGGGGAGTTTCCTATCGAGACGATCGAAACCATGGCCAAGATCATCGAGTCCACCGAAGAAAATGGGCTCGAACGAATTCCAGCTCTAGGAACACAGCCCCATACTCATTCCGGTGCGGTAGTGAAATCAGCCTTGCAGATAGCTGAACTTCTCGGCTCCAAATTCGTTTGTGTTTTCACAGAATCAGGAGACACGCTGCTTCGGGTATCCAGGCTCAGGTCAAGAGTCCCGGTTCTCGCATTTACTCCAAATGAAGGAATTCGCAGGCGCCTCTCGCTTATCTGGGGTGCAACAACATTCCTTGTAGGTCAGGCCACCCACACCGACCAGATGATCAAGCAGGTCGATGAAATCGTTTTAGCAACCGGTAAGTGTCGCGTGGGCGATGAAGTGGTTGTTGTTGCAGGCTCTCCTCCAGGGATACCCGGCTCCACCAATTCACTTCGTGTGCACCGTGTTGGAGACGCAGTCAACGAAACTGTGCCTGGCTACGCCAGCTAGTAAAAAGAGATCCTGGGCAAAGAAAAAGAGCGGTCATAATCGCCGCTCTTTTTCTTGTTATGTGCCGGAAGTGGGATTCGAACCCACACGCCCATAGGACAAAGCATTTTGAGTGCTTCGCGTCTACCGTTCCGCCATTCCGGCAGGCGCTAACACTCTATCGGATTTGAGTGCGCCGGTTCGGACTAAGGTGGTAATCATGGAAGAAGCATTAACGGTTGTTGTCGCTGAGGATGAGGGTCTGATCCGCATGGACATCGTTGCCACGCTCCAAGAAGCGGGCTACGAGGTCGTGGGCGAGGGNNGGGCGAGGCAGCAGACGGCGAGGAGGCAGTACGCCTAGCCGAGACGCTGACACCTGATTTCATGGTCATGGACATAAAGATGCCCAAACTCGATGGCATTTCGGCGGCGGAGAAGATCGCTGATTTCAAAATTCCAGTCGTTCTACTAACTGCATTCTCACAGGCAGACCTTGTGAAGCGGGCAGCGGATGCCGGGGCGATGGCCTACGTGACCAAACCGTTTAAACCAAGTGATTTGCTGCCGGCGATCCAGATTGCGCTTTCTAGGCATGAGGAAATAACGTCGTTGGAGGCAGAAGTGGCTGACATCAATGAACGCCTAGAAACTAGAAAATTGATGGATCGCGCCAAAGGGATATTGCAGAGCCGAATGAAACTCACTGAGCCAGAAGCCTTTCGATGGATTCAGAAGGCGTCTATGGATCGCAGGCTGACCATGGCTCAGGTTGCCAAAACAGTTCTCGAGCAGCTTGAAGAAAAGAAGCCTCCGACTACTTAGCTCTCAAAAAGTTCGTGATTCGAACCGTTGAGAGCAGTGCACCATTTTTGTCGTGAACCTTTATTTCGTGACTGGTTAGAGATCTCCCAAGCTTTAGTGCTCTACAGGTTGCTGTCACAATGCCCTCGGTTGCAGAAAGGTGATGAGTGGCGTTTATTTCGATGCCGACCGCATAACCCCAGGGATGTGCGTGAACGTTTGCCGCAATACTGCCAAGTGACTCACCCAGTACCACGTGGGCGCCGCCGTGCAGTACCCCGAGTGGTTGTGTGTTTCCTTCGACTGGCATTGTCGCCACAGCTCGTTCAGCGCTGAGCTCTATCAGCTCGATGCCCATTTTGGTCGCCAAATCACCAACCCCACGAGTACGCAATATTTCCAAAGCGTGTTCTGATTTTGCAACATCTTCATTGGTCACGGGCTACCGTCCTGTTCAAAGTAGGCTAGGCGCATGAGCGCCATACAAAAGCCTACTCTGCTGTTGATTGATGGCCACTCGCTGGCCTTCAGGGCTTTTTATGCCCTGAATGCTGAGAACTTCAAAAACGCACAGGGCCAGCACACCAATGCGGTGCACGGCTTCATCTCGATGATGCTGAACATTTTGGAAAAAGAAAAACCAACGCACATGTGCGTAGCATTCGATGTCTCAAGACACAGTTTCAGAACTGAAGAGTTGCCTGAATATAAGGGCACTCGCGGTGAGACGCCAGAGGAATTCATTGGCCAGACAGAACTATTAGTTCAAGCGCTAAATGCAATGAACATAACCAGTGTGTCAAGGGAGAATTTTGAAGCAGACGACCTGATTGCATCCCTCGCCTTCCTTGGCGAACAAGCCGGAATGAGTGTTCTAGTGGTCTCCGGGGACAGGGACACGTTTCAGCTGATCAGGAAAGAAACTACCGTTCTCTATCCAGTCAAGGGTGTGATGAATTTGGCGCGCATGGACGACGCCGCAGTTCTCGAGAAGTATGGGATTCACGCCATTCAATATCCTGAACTCGCCGCATTAGTCGGTGAAACTTCAGATAACTTGATAGGCGTTCCAGGCGTTGGACCAAAGACAGCTGCCAAATGGATACAACAATTTGGGTCACTGGACGAAATTCTTCGCCGATCGGATGAAATTCCAGGCAAAGTTGGTGAGAGTTTGCGTGAAAACGCTCATCTAGCTGTCAGAAACCGAAGGCTAAACCATCTGCTAACCGACCTCACTTTTGACTTCGAAGTCTCAGATCTGAAAATGGCACCGGTCAATGAAGAGGCGCTGACCGAAATCTTTGCACTGCTGTCCTTCCGCACCCTTCTCACAAGAGTTCTAAAGCTCCGTGGAGCAAACGGAACTCAGCACGTGGCGTCAAGTGCCACGACGATCCCGGAACAATCGGCGGAACCAAGACTGTCACCTGAACCAGCATCCTCAGCTTCCGCTGAGATTATTAGCAAGCTTCCCTCAAGTGCAATCGAATCTTCGGTTGGTTCGGTAGCGGACATTGAGAGGTTGATCGCTGCTGGCGATTGCTTCATCCACTTCGAAATCGCAGATGATCAGCTCATTGGGCTTGGAGCAGCAAGGTTAGACCAGAGAATTAACTGGGACGGCAAGGATTTAGTCGCACTAAAAAAGTTGCTGAGCCTCGGTGGTTTCGGAGGCTGGAACACCAAAGACCAGAGAAAAAAGCTGCACTCAGTTGGGATAGCGCCGCTGGCAATAACAGACGATGCACTCCTATCAAGCTACCTGGTCGACCCGCTGTCGAAAGATCTAAGTCCCGACTCAGTCATTCGCCAGCATGCAGGCATCGACATCACAAGGCAGGACCCAAACGAACTGTTATCTGAGTCTGACCCAAGCCTTGATGCTTGGATTTACGCGGTTGTGTCGGCCGTGCTGCTCCCAAATCTCGAGGATAACGGTCAACTCGGGGTGTATAGAGACATCGAGATGCCAGCAAGCGAAGCTCTGTCTCGCATGGAGCTGCATGGCATTGCAATCGACAGTCAGATTCTTAACAGCCAATTTGATGAGCTCACAAAGGAAGTAGATGAGATAGCGAAGCAGGCCTTTGACATCATCGGACACGAGGTGAATCTGGCAAGCCCAAAACAATTGCAGGTTGTGCTGTTTGAGGAACTTGGGATGCAGGGCACCAAATCTCTCAAAACCGGCTTTTCCACAAATGCTGAGGCACTAACAACCCTATTTGAGCAAACACAACACCCATTTCTGGAAAGACTCTTGGCGCATCGGGACAGTACCAAGTTGCGCCAAATGACCGAAACATTGCTAAAGGCAGTGCAAGCAGATGGACGCATTCACACCACGTACTCGCAAGTCGGGACCTCCACTGGACGGCTCAGCAGTGAAAACCCTAATCTGCAGAATATCCCCATAAAGACCCTGCGGGGTCAGAGATTGAGAAGCGCATTCATCGCGGGGGACGGCTTCGAAACTCTACTCACAGCCGATTACTCGCAGATTGAAATGCGAATCATGGCTCACCTGTCTGAAGACCAAGGGCTTATCGACGCATTCAATAGAGGTGAAGATCTACACAATTACGTTGGGGCGAGAATCTACTCTGTTGAGCCAGAGCAGGTGGACTCAACCATGCGTTCTCGGGTGAAAGCAATGAGCTACGGGCTGGTCTACGGGCTCAGCGAATTTGGTCTTGCACGACAGCTTCGGATCCCCGGGCAGGAGGCCAAGCAACTTATGAAGGATTATTTCGATCGTTTCGGGGGAGTGAAGCAGTACTTGGATACGGTTGTTCAGACAGCCAAGTCACTCGGTTACACAACCACCGTGTACGGTCGTCGGCGCCCTTTTCCTGACCTGAACTCAAAGATATTTCAAGTCCGGGAAAATGCCAGACGAGCTGCGCTGAACGCACCGATTCAAGG
>DGPE01000045.1:0-14804 GCA_002390305.1 Micrococcales bacterium UBA4448
GGCCTCAATGTCACTCGAAGCCTCCATTTTTTCAGCGATTGCTGTCAGCTCCGAGATTGTCTCCTGGGTTATGAAAGCTGCACTTTGTCGCATCAACAGAGGCTCAAGTCGCTCTCTGATTTGATAGGCATCTTCACACTCGGCCTTGGTTAGCTTGGACACCCAAGCCCCAGTGTTGGCAACAATAGTTACGAGACCATCGGCCTGGAGTCGGCGGAGGGCGTCTCGAACCGGGAGCCTGCTAGCGCCAAATTCTTCGGCTAGCTGCTCCTGCAGGATTCTGGACCCCGGCAACAGCTTGCCAGTCAAGATTTGGGAGCGCAGCTCCATTGCGATCTTCTCGCTTGAGCTGCGGTCGGTGTCTTGCAATAGTTCCTCCTTGGAATGATAAAGAGCTTACTGTCTTCGCCAAGCCCTAGCACTCGCCTAAAGTGCAGTGTGGCCGCCATCGATTATCAATTCAGTTCCGGTTACGTAACTTGATTCATCGCTCGCCAGATAAAGAGCACCGTACGCAATTTCTCTGGCAGTTCCGAGTCTCCCTATCGGCGTCTTGTCTACAATCTCTTGGGTCATGGACTTATCCTGGGCCAAAACCAGCGGTGTCTCGATGATGCCCGGGTGAATCGAGTTGGACCTAATGCCGTCCTTGGCATAGGTCAGCGCAACGTTTTTACTTAGCGAGCGCACTGCGCCCTTGGATGCGGTGTAGGCAGCAACTCCAATTGCGCCAACCACTCCCCACATTGATGAAGTGTGGACAATTGCTCCTTTGCCTGCTGCCCGCATCACAGGAAGCACCGTTCTGGTTCCCAGGAAAACCCCGTTTAGATTGATGTCCAGAATCCTGTGCCAGTCGTCCATTTCAATGGTTTCGATTCCCTCATAGGAGCCGACGATTCCAGCATTGTTAAACAAAACATCGATTTTGCCGGCTTCGGCGACCACGTGCTCAACCACTATCTTCCATGCTTGTTCGTCAGTAACATCGTGCGAAATAAACTCAATACTGCTATCTGCGAAGTCTTCGTCGAGGCTCAGATCCAAAACGTACACCTTGGCCCCGTGCTCAGCAAAAAGTTCGGCCGTAGCTCTGCCAATACCTCGTGAGCCACCAGTGATTATTGCAACTTTGTTTGCTAATCGCATGTAGATACCGCCTTCTCTATCTCGATCAATTGGAAACTTCCTCAACTGCAGATTGAATCCAATCCGAATGTTATTTGTCTAAATTTAGACTAAATACGGAGCTTTTAGGGTAAAATGTATCCAATCTTCATGTTTTGCCAACTAAACAACTGCTAGTAAGTTTGACCTTGGTAACGAATAAAGTACTCCAAAAGTCTTAACAAAGAATGAGGTCCCAATGGCAATGGCAACCATCAACCCGGCCACCGGTGAAACTGAATTTGAAGCAGAACTTCACACACCGGCTGAGGTAGAGACCCGAATTGCCCTGGCGCAAACCGCCCACGAGACCCTTCGATCAATGAGCTATGCCGAGCGCGCTGCCTTGATGATCAAAGCCGCTGACTTGATTGAGAGTGAAGTGGAGCAGACAGCAGTCATGCTGACCCGTGAAATGGGCAAGCCGATTGCGCAGTCCCGCGGAGAAGTCCTCAAGTGTGCCAAAAGCATGCGCTTCTACGCTGAAAAGGCAGAAGAGTTTTTAGCACCCCAGGTGCTAGCCGACCCATCGACGGTCAACGCCAGCCAAGCGATGGCCATTTGGCAGCCGCTGGGTGTTGTATTGGCAGTAATGCCATGGAACTACCCGCTCTGGCAGGTAATTAGATTTGCAGGGCCAGCCCTAATGGCCGGTAACTCAGGGGTTTTGAAGCACGCTTCAAACGTTCCCCAGTCTGCGCTTTACCTGAATGACATCTTCACCCGCGCGGGCTTCCCAGAGGGCTCCTTCGTAACGCTAATGATCTCGGCATCCAGTGTTTCAAGCGTCATTGACGACTGGCGCATAAAGGCCGTAACCCTTACCGGTTCTGAGCCTGCCGGTCGCGCAGTTGCCGAGAGGGCAGGGCGGCAGATAAAGCCTTCGGTTATGGAGCTTGGTGGTTCAGATGCCTTCGTAGTCACCTCCAATGCCGACATCGAGCAGGCCGCCACTGTTGCTGTGACAGCAAGGATTAACAACAACGGTCAGTCCTGTATCGCAGGCAAGCGCTTCTTGGTCTTCGCCGATGTCTACGACCAATTTGTTGACAGCTTTGTTTCAAAGATGAGCGCGCTCAAAATGGGTGACCCAATGGACGAGAGTGTCCAACTTGGACCGCTGGCAACGGCCAATGGTAAGCGCGACATCGTTGAGCTTGTAGAAGATGCCAAGGCCAAGGGGGCTCGTGTTCTCTGCGGTGGCGAAACCCCAGAAGGACTGGGCTTCTTCTACCCGGCGACAGTGATTGACCAGCTAACCGATGACATGAAACTAGTAATGGAAGAGGCCTTTGGCCCGGTTGCCACCATTTATAAGGTCCAGAACAGAGAAGAGGCGATCAAGATCGCCAACCAAACAACCTTTGGTCTGTCTTCCGCAATTTGGAGTGAAGATGAAGCCGAGCAGGACTACTTCGTTGAGCACCTGCAGGCAGGTGCTGTGTTTGTAAATGGCATGACGATTTCCTATCCGGAGCTTGCCTTCGGTGGGATCAAGGACTCGGGCTTTGGCCGCGAGCTCTCGGATGCTGGCATCAAAGAGTTCTGCAACCTAAAAACTGTCTGGAAGGCTTAGCTAGTTGCCGCGGGTCGGGTTTCTTGGCCTTGGCACTATGGGACTCGCCATGGCCAACAATTTGGTCATGTCAGGTCACCCGGTTCTCGGATGGAACCGCTCTCAAGCACCCCTTCTGAAATTTGTCGCGGCCGGAGGTGACGCTGCCGAATCTGCCAAGGAAGCCCTGTCTCAATCGATTTCCTTCTCGATGCTTGCCAACGACGACGTTCATGACACCGTTTTGGCAGCCGAGAACCTTTCCGCCGGAACCATTCACATTGGAATGGCGAGCATATCTCCAGCAAAGGGCCTTGAGCTTTCTCAAAGGTTTCTGGAAGCCGGGGCAAAGTATGTTTCAGCCCCCGTACTCGGCAGGCCGAATGTGGCCGAGGCCGGAGAACTCAACATCCTCGCCGGCGGTGATGAATCCGCGATCGCACAGGCGCTGCCACTACTGGAGGCGATGGGGTCCAAAATATGGAATATTTCCAATCAGCCGGCCACAGCCAATCTTGTGAAAATTGCCGTTAACTACAACATTCTGCACGCCATTCAAGCTATTGCCGAGTCGGTGGCGCTCGTGGAGAGAAACGGTGTTTCAGGCAAAGCCTTCGTGGAGCTATTAACCTCAACACTCTTTTCATCTGTCGTCTATAAGGGCTATGGGGCACAGATTGCAGATCGGGAATATCAGCCAGTCATGTTCTCAATGGAGCTCGGTAAAAAAGACCTTCAATTGGCCATGGACAGCGCGGCGGAGTCTGAACTCGAAATGCCCACAGCCCACGTCTTGATGGAGCTCATGAACGCTGCAATTGCAGACCCAACCTTAGCTAATCAAGACTGGGCCGCAATGGCGCAAATAACACTAAAACCCGACAGCTAGGACTAGTAAGGGTTAGCAACAAACAGCTTTTCAGCCGGGAACTTGGTTATGACCTGCGCTCCTGTTTTGGTGATCACAACTTCTTCTTCGATTCTTGCCGCAGATGTTCCATCTGGTGAAGGACAGTAGGTTTCAAGAGCAAAAACCATTCCGGCCTTGATCTCAACCGGATGGCTCAGGCTGTTTAGGCGCGAGATGATTGGCCTTTCGTGAAGACCAAGACCTAGACCGTGACCAAACTGCAGGCCGAAGGCATCCATCTCGTTTGCAAAGCCAATTTCTTCTGCCTTTGGCCAAAGCTTTGCAACCTCGTCGGTGCCAACACCATCTGCGACCTTATCGATTGCCGCATCCATCCACTCTCTTGCCTTGGCATAAGCATCGTGCTGCGCCGGTGTCGAGCTGCCAACAGAGAAGGTCCGGTAGTAGCAGGTGCGGTAGCCCTGGTAGGAGTGGATGATGTCAAAGAAAGCTTGGTCGCCCGGGCGAATGATTCTGTCGGTGAAGTTGTGTGGGTGAGGGTTGCAACGCTCTCCAGAAACGGCGTTGATTGCTTCAACCTGTTCTGAACCAAGTTCAAACAGCTTCTTGGAGGCAAGGGCCACGATTTCGTTTTCCTTTATTCCGGGTCTAAGGGCATCGGTGATGTCCTGGTAAACACCGTCAACCATTGCTGCTGCCTGAGACAACAGCATGATCTCATCGACGTTCTTGATAGATCTGGCATCGAGCATGTCCTGCTGGATATCAACCACCAACAAACCCTGGGCTTGCATCTCAAACAAGAAGGCTGGTTCGACGATGTCAACGCCGACTGGAAGGTGTGCGACGCCAGCATCATTGAGCATGCCCTTGATGGTCTTGACCGCGTCTTTCATCAGTCCGACATCTGGGTGAATTGCTCCTCGAAGACCGAGCATGCCGGCGTGAGAATGACCTGGCTCAATCCAGGGGGCAAATAGAGTGTGGTGCTTTGCAGCGGAACCAAAGTCCCAGATGTGTGGCTTGCCGTCACGAGTAAGAAGCGCATAGCGAGACATCTTGTCGCCGAGGGCTCCACCAACCCAGGTTTGTGTTGTGTAGCGAATGTTGTAGAAGTCAAAAAGTAGGAAGGCACCGCATTCGGTTGCACCGAGTGATTCGACTGCTCGGCCTAGGCGGTAGGCACGAAGGCGCTTGTAGTCGATGCGCTCTTCGAAGTCCACCGAGGTGGTTCCGTGCGCTGGAATCATGCGATTATCGAAATCGAGAGCCGGTACCAATGGTTTTGGCTCAGTAGGGGTGCCCATTTTTATCTCCTGTTGAATCTTTGTGTCGAAAGTCTTTTGGTGTTTCTGGCTACTTTGTTGCCCTCACCAGGTGAGGCCCTTAGAGGCCCCACCTGGCAGAGGTTTACAACTATTTGTTACTTATTACTTTTTTGTTGCGGGTTTACCACTCTGGAGCTACGTCAGCATCTGACGCGTTTCCAGCGGTTACCTTCACTGAAGGCATGAACTTAACTTCACGTTCTCCAGCGGCGATAACGCCGGTTAGGACGTCATACATTAGGCGGGTTGCGTTCTCGCCATCCCATGAGGATGACTGGAATACTGTTCCGTCTAGGCTGCCATCGATAACCAGTGGGTTACCTAGGAAGGTGTTACCAATTGAAGTGATGAAGTAGTCAGCTGCAACTACGCCACGTGCCTCTAGGGCAGCAATTGCACCAGCAGCGATTGAGTCATCAGCTGCATAGATGCCGCCAATGTTGTCGATACCCTGAGCTGTGATCATCTCTGAGGCTACCTGCTGAGCAGTTGCCTTGGTCCAGTCGGTTGACTCTTCCTGCAAGATGGTTACGTTAGGGCAGTTAGCTGCAACGGTGTCAGTGAAACCGTTGTCGCGGTCGATAGCTGTTGAGTTACCAGCAGCACCGTTTAGCTGGATGATGCTCACTGGAGCATCGCCAACTATTTCACACATGATCTCGGCTGAGGAAACGCCCTGGCCGTATGTGTCTGGTCCTGAGTAACCGCGTGATAGAGCCTTGTCAGCGTCGAATAGGTCTGAGTTGGTTACTGTTACAGGAATTCCTGCAGCTTCAGCAGCCTCTAGACATGGACGAACAGCGTCACCAACAGCTGGCCATAAGATGATGCCATCTGGCTTTGCAGCAACAGCGATTTCACACTCTGAAGCCTGCTTGTCACCGTCATACTCTGAGTTGGTGATGGTTAGGTTGATTCCGAGCTCTGCAGCTGCGGCCTCCATGGCTGGAACATAGAAGGTTCCATATGCCTGGTCTGAACCCTGTGGAAGCAGCGCGAAGACCTCGTAGGTCTCTGCTACTTCAGCAGTTTCGGTTTCGGTGGTGGTGCCTGCGTCTGTGGTTGCCTCTTCTTCAGCTGCTGCGCAGCCAGATAGAACCAAAGCAGCCGTCGCCAGCATCACTGCTGGAGCCAGTACTAGACGAGATTTTCTCATTAGTTGCCTCTTTCTTTTCCTGTTTTCACGATCGACGGCGTCGATCCTTTTTCCCTAGCCGAGCTGAATAGGGAATTCTTGATTCCTTGGAAGGTGGTACTCAGCGAGCCCCATACTGCCCTCAGGCTGCTTGGGTCAGTAATCACAGCGATGAGCAAGATTCCACCAATGAAGATTTCTTGAACTGGAATCTGGATTCCAGAGATCGTTAGCGCAACCTGAAGCATTCCAAGAGATGCAGCACCAATTAGAGTTCCAACGATTGAACCCTTGCCGCCCTTCAGGTAGTTACCACCGATAATTGCCGCAGCAAAGCTTGCGAGCAAGACGGTGGAACCAGAGGTCGGGTCAGCGCTGGTTCGCTCAACGGCATTTATGATTCCTGCAATCGACGCCACTACACCGGAAATGATGAACCCGGTGAAGATGCGCCTTTTGACAGGGATACCTGCGTCGTAGGCTGCCTGTCGGTTTCCACCAACAGCCAAAAACTCACGACCGGCTTTCACCCTGGAGACAAAGACCTGAATGGCAATAAAAATCAAAAAGAAGATCAAAATTCTCGGTGTCAGTGGGCCAATCAGCGGCTGACCAAAGGCAATACCCAGATCGGTGTTCAGCAGTTTGACCGGAGCCTCATCGGAGATAACAAACGCCATACCCCTGAGGGCAAAGAGCATCCCAAGGGTTGCAATGAACGAGTTGATGCCAACAATTGCAACGAAGAACGCATTAATCAACGAAACGACAACGCCGGCTGCAAGAGCTGCCAGTACCCCGATAAGCATGTTTGTCTGATTCGCGACAGTTACCGCAATCACGCCGGAGACCGCCAGGGTGCTGGCAACGCTTAGGTCAAGCTCGCCCATCAAAATGACAGCGGTTAGGCCAAGTGCCACCAGTCCAATCAGCGCAATACGGCCTAAAGTGACCTGGTATGCAGTAAAAACAAGTGGCTGGGAGATGGTCACAAAGGAGGCGATAATCGCAAATAGCACGACCGCTCGTCCCTCGGTTCGCCTAGCCAAAACTGTCTTGAGTTTTCCAAAGAAACCGGTAGCAGTTGACCCAACTTTGATTACGGATTGGTCGGTCATTTCTTGGACACCCTTCTACCCAGTGCATCCACAGTGACCGCTAGAACAATCAGCGACCCAATTGCAACCTGCTGCAGGCCGTAGCTGACCTGAACCAGAACCAAAACGTTTGACAAGATGCTCACAAACACCACGCCGAGCAAAGTTCTTGGAACACTGCCCTTGCCGCCAAAGACACTGGTGCCGCCGACGATGATGGCGGCAAGTGCTTGGAAGTCGAACCCAGAGGCCATGTTAGAAACAGCCGTATTGGAAAACGCTGCCAGAACAAACCCTGCGAACATGGCAGCCATTGAAGTAACCATGAAGGCGCCAATGACAATTAGTCCGGTGTTGGTGCCAGCCAGTCTGGTTGCCCCGCTATTTGTTCCAAATGATCGAATCAAGAAGCCGAAGTTTGTTTTGGTCAGCACAAAGGTCAAAATCAAGGTCACAACGACAAGCACGACTGCCGAGTAGGGGAAGGGTCCAAGTTTGCTGGTTCCAAAAGTAGCGATAGGGCCATCGGCCGGGCCAAAGACCTGACTGCCACCGGATAGAAGCCTCAATAGGCCTAGGCCAATGTAGGTGGTGGCCAGCGTAACGATAACGGCGTTTGCCTTGAAGTATCCGACAGCGACACCATTGACCAGTCCGAAGACCACTGCGACTACCAGTGCGACAGCAAATGCAACCAGCAAGTTATAGGCATTGCTAACAGCAATAAGGATCACCCCGGCTGCGGCAGCCTGGGCCACCACCGAAAGATCTAGATAGTTTCCAGTTATGACAACAAAAGTCATTCCCAGCGCAACTATGCCAATCGGGGCTGCTCGGTGGAAAACGTCAGTGACGTTTTGCAGCGACGCAAACCCGTCAACGAAGAACACTGCGGTCAAAACCAGAACGATTGTGAAGACGAAAATACCCTTGTCTGCAATAAACGCTATGAACGATGTCCTTTGCTTTTCATTCTTTGAATCCTGTGGCTCAGGTGCAACAGACATTGCTTGGGTAAAAGTTTCCTTTGCCATCACGCACCTACCAACTTCTCGCCGGCGGCCAGCGACATTACGGCTTTCTCGGTCGCTTCTGCCCCTGCCAGAGTTCCGGCGATCTTCCCGTCCCTGACCACGTGAATAAGGTCGGAAAGCTCCAATAGCTCCGGCAAATCAGAACTAATCACCAACACGGCAGTTCCGCTATCGGCAAGCTCCTTTACGAGCTTGTGAATTTCGGCTTTCGCCCCGACGTCAACACCTCTGGTGGGTTCATCAAGGACTATGAAGGATGGCTTACGGCCAAGCCACTTGGCGATAACGATCTTCTGCTGATTGCCGCCTGAATATTTGCCAGCATCTCTGGCCACCTCGGGAGGCTTAAGGTCAACCTTGTCTGCTAACTTTTTCGCAAATACTGCAATTTTGCCCTTTGGCATAATGCCCGAAGGAGCCACCTCCTTGCGATTAGGGAGGAAAATATTCTCCGCTACCGTCATTGACAAAGCTAAACCGTCTGTTCGTCGCTCCTCGGGAATGTATGCAACGCCGGCCTTAATCGCGGAGAGGTAGCCGGTAATAATGCGTTTTTTGCCTCCCGAAGTAATGGTCACTCTTCCGGAGGACTTTGGGTCCGCTCCGATGATTGCCCTAATCAGTTCCGTTCTACCGGCGCCTACCAGGCCACCAAGACCAACAATTTGACCCTTGCTGACCTGGAGGTCAATGCCGTTCACCTTGGGTGCCTTTATGCTCTTGGCATCCAGAACAACCTCGCCTAACTCATTAGCTTGCCTCCGTTGAGAAAGGTCTAGTTTGAGGTCACGGCCAACCATCTGGTCGATGACCTTGTCCGGGGTGAGGTTCTCGATTGAGTCATTTGCGACCTTCTTGCCGTCTCTAAGAATTGTGACCTTCTTGCAAATCTTGAATACCTCTGGAATGCGGTGAGAAATGTAGATGATCGCTAGGCCCTGGGAAGCAAGTCGCTGCAGCATGCTCAGTAGATAGTCGGTTTCGGCAGGAGTAAGAGTTGCAGTTGGCTCATCAAGAATTAGAACCTTTGGCTTCCTTGCAACAGCTCTGGCGATCTCAACAAACTGGCGAAGTGCTACTGAAAGCCTTGAGATGCGCTCATCAAGGTCCACCTCAACACCGATCTCCTTGAGTGTCTCTCGGGCGACTGCTTTCATCTGACGAGTTTTGGTCCAACCGCCGGCGGTAGGAAAGGCCCCCAGCATGATGTTTTCGGCAACTGTCATTTCTGGGATAAGGCTTAGCTCTTGGTGGACAAGTGAGATTCCAGCATCGATTGAGTCTTTTGCGCTGTTTTCAATTGCGGTGCCACCGATAAGGACCGCTCCACTGTCTGGAGTTTCAACACCGGCGAGAATTCGCATCAGAGTTGACTTGCCAGCACCATTTTCGCCAATTACCGCGTGAATTTCGCCTGGCACGACAGAGACAGAAACGTCGTCTACTGCCCTAACTCCCCCAAAGCTCTTGACTATGTTTCTCGCCTCAATGACAGGTATCGTCATGGTTTGGCTCCTTTGCCGCTTAGGTGGGATTTCTTGCTACTCGATCAGTGTAAACAATGAGAGAACACAATGTTCTGTATAACAAATCTGTAATAAAATTGTTATCTGTCACAGAACAGCCAAATAGTCACCCTAGAGACAAGGTGGGATTAAATTAGGAATTAATAGATGTGCCGCGCCATCATGGACTCTTCGGCGCTCTTGCCTGAGGCTCCGCTCTCCTCGGCGATAAACCAGATTGCCCGCACCTGCTTATCTGTAGCATTCCAGAACCTATGGGGGATACTGCAATCAAATGCAATTGAGTCGCCCTCGGCTAAAACGGCAATGCTCAGCCCAACCTGAATGGTTAGTTCGCCAGAGACTATGATTCCGTACTCTCGGCCAACGTGCCGAACCACTTCGCTTGGAGGGTTGGATGCGTGCTGGGAAGGCTCGTAAACAACCTCTATAAATTCTGCGTTATTCTCAACTCGCCCCGTTAGGCGTTCCCAGGTCAATCCGCTTGTTAGATCAAGTTTTGGCCTTGAACTAACGCGCTGAATCACGCCGGCATCTTCAAGGGACACCTCACCAGCTGCCGCTCGCTGCTCTTCTGCAAAATCAACCGATGCCTTTGGCTTACCCGGCTCCTCGAAAAGGCTGTCCATAGAAATACCGAGCTCTTGAGCTACTCGGTAAAGGGTTGGGACGCTAAAGGATGCCAAACCACGTTCGACTTGGGAGACGTGAGAGGCACTGACTTCAATTCTTCTAGAAAGTTCGCGAACGCTCAAACCTGTCGCTTCGCGGGCAATTCTTATGTTTTCGCCCGACCGACGCCAGTGCTGAGTCTCGTCGATCTCTGCCAAGGTAAATCCCCTAAATCTTTTATCTGCTCTCAATGCTAGCGATGAACAGGGTGTTCTTTTTGCGAGAACAGCGAATTAGTGAAAACGGTGAGCTAAATGAGAAAGTGATTTCCAACGGTGATTTCCTGCTCCGCGAGGCCATACGCTTCAGCTGGGTTTGTCACCGCCGCCCTCATGGCGGCCAACTGACTACCAGAGAATTGGGCGTAGTTCCTCACGGCATCAACGAGCTTCAAAGTCGAGCCTGCCAAGCTGCCAGATTCAGTTCTAGCAACGCCTTCGGAAACCGTTATCGGAAGCCCTCCTAGAAGGTAATCGCCGTCCGGCTGCCCTGTGGCTTCAATGGCATCTGTCACCAAAATCAGGCGATCTTGTGGAATGAGTCTTGCGGCAGCAGGGTGAACATGAATGCCATCGGCTATTAGTTCCATGAACGTGTCCGTTTCAATTGCCGCTGGCACCGGCCCCGGTTCACGGTGGTGGATTCCCTTCATTGCGTTGAAGGTGTGGGTCATGACGGATTTTGGGTGTTTTACAAAAAACCCATGGGCTTCTTCGTATCCGGCTCCAGAGTGGCCGAAGCAAAGCCTTATGTCAGCAGCCTCCAGCTTTGACAACTGAGCCTCTGTGAAGTGCTCAGGTGCAAGGGTCATCGAAACAATCGTGCCACTTGCAATAATTTGTTCAATCTCAGCATCAGTTGGCAGCTTTATGGCGGCGGGGGTTTGAGCCCCCCTGTGGTCGTGGGATAGGAAAGGACCCTCAAAGTGAATCCCTATAAACCTTGAGTCCTCAGCAAGGACCTTGGCATCGGTAGCAATTTTTACCATCGCGCCAACATCTGCTGAAACCAAAGACACGATTGTTCTTGCAACCTGATTTGCGAAGTTGAAATCCAGGATGCCCTTGATGTCCTCAATGCCACGGTTGGCAGCAAAGCCGGCAGCCCCGTGACAGTGGGTGTCAAAAAGTCCAGCATGCAAAAGCTTGCCGGTGCCATCGATGACCTCATCGGCCGAGTGGGACTCCCAGTCACTGCCAAAACCGGTGATTGTTTTCTCTTGAGTGAGAAGCGCCCAAGCATTTTCTTGAAGCGCACCGTCACTAAAGATGGTGGTGGAGTGAATCAGCTTGCTGGTCAAAATCGCAGTCCAAATGTCGGTGAATAGTCGGCAGCTTCTCCTCTAATGCTAGCGGTTTAGGCCCTTCCTTCCCAGGCACTGCCAATTCCCTCCGATTCACAGGTTCGGTGGTGCGGGAATCCTCCAGCACTTAGAGGGGGCTTGATTCTGCTCCCAAATGTAATTTTTTTTCCTAGAATGTAATAAGTCATTTATAACGAAGAAGGCCAAATGGAAACGCAGCAGCTACTAAGGAATCTGACTTGGCCAGAACAAAATGCGCGCTTTAGCGGTTTTAGTTATTCAACTGGAGTAGCGGGCGAGGTGCCCTCAACTGAGTTTGGTGGCCAGCTTGATGCCGCGGACGACGCTCGATTAGTTTCCGCCAACACAAGGTTCGACTTAGCCTCACTCACAAAGCTCTACACGGCTACCATCGCGGCAAAATTACACGTAAGTGGCCTAATCAACATTCACTCACCGCTCTCCAGTTGGTTTGAGACCTCCAAGGAACTAGGTCAATTGACAACAGTGGAACTTTTGACCCACAGCAGTGGTCTACCTGCGGTTTGGGAAGAACAAGCAAGCCGCGAAGGAACAATAGCTGCCCTTCTGTCGCTGACCCCAGATCAGAACCAGCGAGGCACCTTGGTCTACTCTTGCACCGGCTACAGCCTGTTCGCCGTAGCCTGCGAGGCTCTGCTGGGAAAGCGGTTCGATCAGATTGTCCAAGAGCTGCTTCTGGTTCCACTTGGTCTTTTAGAAACTGGATATCTGCCCGGGGGTTTGACCGATGACATTGCGGTTGGTTGTGAACCCTTTGAGAAACTGCAGTTCGGAGCAGTTCACGACCCAAGAGCTAGGGCCATGGGAGGGGTCTCTGGCAATGCCGGGCTATTTGCCTCCTCAAATGACGTTTTCCGATTCTGCTCCGAAGTCATAACCGGCGAGAAAGGGGTAGTCCAAGATCACGAGAGGCAAATCCTATTCACCCCGCTGGTTTCAGGGGAATGGGACCAGTCAATCGGCTTTAGGTTTCGAGATACCGAAAGATTAGGAGCAAACGAGCACTTTTTCTCTCACACCGGTTACACCGGCACCCTGGTAATGCTCGACCCGACCTCCAAGCTGGTGGCGGTGTTGTTGACCAACCGTTTGGTCTGCAAAACAACCAGAGAAGAACTGGCCCCGATTTATCGTAGTTTTTCCGAGTCAGTCACGAAGGGAATGTAATGGCCGAACTGTTCACCACTATCTCTCAGGTGAGACCGGCGATGAGACCGGCGCAGAAAAAAGTTGCCGACTTTGTCTTGAAAAATCCTGAAAAGGCAGCGAGTTCAACAATCTCAGAATTGTCAAAGGCCGTTGGAATTTCAACAGCTTCGGTTGTCCGGTTTTGTGAGGACATTGAGTTCAGCTCATTCACGGCATTCCGACTGGCGGTTTCGGTTGCATCAGAACAACGCAGGGTCGCCAGGGAAATCTTCGCCATCGACAGGGACGAGATAGACCCGAACGACTCGATGCATGAAGTGGTAGCGAAGACCGTATTTCACGAGGTCGAAGCCATTCAACAAACTGGCAGCAACCTCGACCTAAAGACCTTAGAAAAAGTTGTTGGCCTGATCACTAAAGCAAAGAGGATTGAACTGTTTGGGCTTGGATCGAGTTCATTGGCGACCCAAGATCTGAGACAGAAGCTACACCGTATCGGCCTATTTGCTTTTGATTCCCCCGATAATCACCAAGCCATAACCTCTTCTGCTCTTATGAACCCGGGAGATGTTGGAATTGTGTTTTCCCACTCCGGCGTGACTCCTGAGACCCTCGAGGTCCTACAGATAATGAAGCGCAGCGGTGCCAAAACTGTTGCGGTGACCAATTTCCCAGAATCCGTAATATCTAGAAATGCTGACTTCAGGCTGACCACCGTCGCGAAAGAGACTCGTTACCGTTCTGGGGCGATGTCATCCAGAATTGCTCAGCTCGCTCTAGTTGATTTCCTTTTTGTGCGAATTATGCAACTGCGGCTTGAGTCTGCAGAGTTGCTGTTGCAGCGAACGTATGAGGCCGTTCGCGGAGACCGCATCTAGCTGCGGTTTGGGTTTAGTGTCGCGTTTGGCAACTTCTTCGTGTCACTAGGTTTCGGTTTTGCAAACAACTCATGCGGGGTGCCGCTTCTTAGGTTCTGGGCTGGTATTTAGAGAGCACGAACCAGGAGGATCTAGGGCTGAGCCCGGCCCGCTCATAAAGCCTTAGGGCCCCAGAGGTGTTGCCTGTATCAACATTGAGCTCTATCTCTTTAAACCCTTGGTTTTTTGAGTGGTGCATGGCCTTTTTCAAGAGTGCGTCACCAAGACCTTTACCTTGGTGAGCTTGTTTCACACCGATAGATGCGACATAACCGCGAAGTTGATCGGCGCACTCAAAAGTGCACTCCACGAAACCCATGGGCTCTTGACCCTCGAAAAGAATGAAGCAACCTTCCTCATCGATGTTCTCATCCGAAAGCACCAAGGCCACCCAGCTTTCAAAGCCCCTTGGCCTGAAGCCAAAGTGGCCTTGAAAGGCATCTTGGTGAGTGTCATGCCACACTCTCAGGTCCTGCTGGTTGTCCATGTCGACTTTATGAAAATGTTGTCCCGGTTTTAGGAGCGGATCTAGGGCCCCCTCGAGGCTGCCACGCAGAATTGAAAAGGTGCGAATCTTTTCAAAACTTGCTTGGTGATAAGCGGCTAGGAGCTCTTGATCTAATGAGTTAACGTCGGGCTGAATTTCAAACATGGGGAACCCGGCTCTTGCCTGCTCCAGCACCAGAGCCAAGATTTCGGGTTGAGCCTCACAGCCGGGCGCGCAGTGAATAACTGGGAACAGCATCTTTTTATTGGCATCTGGGTGCAGGTTGGCAACGGCAATGAGCTCTTGGTTTTCATAGAACAAGGTTGCAAGATTTGGGTCGATTCGCCCAGCTACTAATGATCCGGCAAGCCTCAGATTTATGATGCGGGCACCCGGGTCAATTCCAAGCTGATGGTGATTGGCTAGATCTGCCACGGTAAGAACGTCTTGCTTAGTAGCAACTCTTTGTGAAAGCACCCTAAAAGCCTAATCCTCGGGTGTCATGTGCTCCATCGTGGGAC
>DGPE01000045.1:14856-19328 GCA_002390305.1 Micrococcales bacterium UBA4448
ACACTCGATTCGGATTGGGGATAGCGCTAAGCAACTGCTTGGTGTAGTCGTTTTGAGGATTCTCGAATAGTTCGGCTGGGGTTCCGCTTTCCACGATCTCACCGGCATTCATCACGTGGACATAATGTGAAATCATGCGAACCACAGCTAAGTCGTGGCTGATGAATAAGTAGCTTAGGTTCAGCTCTACCTGCAGTTCGAGAAGCAGGTCAAGAATCTGCTTCTGCACGATTACATCCAGCGCAGAGACCGCCTCATCCAAAATAATCACGCTGGGAGATAGCGCTAGCGCCCTGGCAATGGCAACCCTCTGGCGCTGTCCGCCCGAGAGCTCATGGGGCAGCCGCGTCAAAAGGCCTTGAGGCAATGAAACAGCATCCATCAGCTCAGCAGCCCGAATCACCTGCCCTTTTGAGTTGCCTTTTTTATGAACCCGAAGTGGCTCAATAATCGACTCTGAAACTGTGAATCTTGGGTCTAGTGAGGCGAAGGGATTTTGGAAGACCGGTTGAACTTCACGCCTAAAGGCCATTGACTTTCTTTGGGAGCTGATATCCAGAGGTTTCGACTGGAAGGAGATTTCTCCACTGTTTGGCTTCTCAAGCCCGAGTAGTACGTTTGCGGCGGTCGACTTTCCAGAGCCCGATTCTCCAACTAGTGAAACAGTGGTGCCGCGTTTAATTTCGAAGCTAACGTTTTTGAGTGCCTGAATGTTTTTGGTTGGCCCCCTTTTGGAGCGCAGGGTATAGGTCTTATAAAGATTCTTGACCGAAATGATGGTCTCAGCTGTCGCTAAGTTTCTGGGTTGCACCAAAGAGGCATCGTTTAGCGAGGGTGCTGCAGCCAAAAGCCGCTTGGTGTATTCGTGCTGCGGGGAGTTCAACACCTGGCTGGAGGGGCCAATTTCCACCAGTTCACCTTTATACATAACCGCAATCTGGTCGGCGCGTTCGGCAGCAAGGGCAATATCGTGGGTGATGAGTAAAACAGCTGTCCCCATCTCCTGAGCCATTTGCTCCAGCTGGTCTAGGACTTTTCTTTGCACTGTGACATCAAGCGCGCTGGTTGGCTCATCGGCAATTAGTAGCTTTGGCTTGCAGGCCATGCCCATTGCAATGAGCACTCGTTGCCTCATGCCACCGCTAAATTCGTGAGGGTATTGGTTATAGCGATCTAACGGGTCTGGAATACCTACCATCTCCAGAAGCTCAAGAGCTCTGGCTTTGGCTTGCTCTTGAGTTTGGCCGTGGGAGGTCAGTGCTTCTGCAATCTGATTACCGATGGTCATCATCGGGTTCAGATTGGACATCGGGTCTTGAGGAACCAGGCCAATCTGAGCGCCCCGCATCGAGCGCATCTGAGGTTGAGTAAGGTCCTGAATCGGATTGCCCTCCAGTGAAATCTCACCGCCGGTGGTGGCGCCATTATCGGGCAGCAATAGGTTTACCGCTGCCGCAAGGGTTGACTTGCCACTACCTGATTCGCCAACTAGCGCAAGGGTTGAGCCCCTAGGGATACTCAGCGACGCGTTCTTGACAGCCGTAAAGACTTCCTGCTTGGAAAGCGTGTAGGCAATGGTTAGATTCTTTAGCTCAAGAGTTAATTCGCTCATTCGCTCTCCTTTTGATAGGTACTGAACTGCTAGTAGCCGTCCCTAGCAGCGTGAAAATAAGCGCCGCTAAAAACCCAGCGCCTGCCGTCACCAAGGCGCTTTGGATGGAAGCGAAGCCTTGCAATATGCCGGGTAGCGCAAAACCGCCAACTGCCCCAGCCAAAACCAGAGTGCTGGTGAGTGCAACCGCATGGGCGCCAGCTTGGGAATCGAGCGCCAGACCAATAATCAACGCGTAGCAAGGACCAGCGGCTATTGCCGCCAGCCCAAAGGCCACTAAAATTCCAGCTGGTGAAACCACGTCCCAAGAAACCCACGCCACCATAAGTGAGATACCAGCCAAAGCCAACCACAACGCCAGGGCAAACTTAGGCTCTAAAACCTTGGGGGTCAAAGCAACTGACATCAGGCGCCCAAGTGCTAAGAGCCCCCAAAAACTCGAACCACCAATAGCCGCCAGCTGAGCATCTAGGCCACCTAATTCGCTGGCCATCACGGCCGACCAGCTTGCAATAACGGTCTCAGCCCCCACGTAAAAAACAGTCACCAATAAAAACGCTGCAATAGTTTTATTGGGCCTAATTAGCTTGCGGCCTTGAGTGGTAGCCGGGTGCTCGCTTTGATAGCCAACTGCAAATATCACTGCAGCTATAAACAGCAAGAAGAACAGCAGCTTGGGCGATAAGGATGTAGATAGCAACACAAAAAGAATCGGAGTCAAAAAGGCGCTGATTGCAAATATCGCATTGAGCCTGGTGAGTCTTGAAGCGGTGTCAGTGCTAAGCCGCTTGGAAGCGGCAGTTCCTAAAACCTCCAGGGCACCAAAGCCAAGGCCCAGGGCGAATGCGGCCGATATAAACATCGAAGCCTGTGGGCTGATAGCCAATAAAAATAACCCGGTGGCTAAAACAAACGAGAATCCCCGCACTAAGGCAATATCAGAAAACTTTGCAGGGCCTAGCGGCGCTAAGCCGACACCGAAAAATAACCCGACAAACATTACCGGCACTGCCGCCACGAGGCTTGAGGCCGAAACCTCAAACTCCAGAGCTAAAGCCGGGATCGATGCTGGCAAGGCCGATGCAGTCGCGCCCAACATGGCAAATAACACTGCCAGTTGCAGCCGGGTTTTTTTATTAACCACCGTGAATCACCATGGAACTGGGGAAACTGGTGTTTTCAGTCGGTAGGACATAGCCCTCTGGGCCGGGAGTTAGCCTTCCAAGAATCGGAGGATTTTTGGCCCCGGTGGCATTTGACAGCGTGCCGGAGTGATTGTGAATGCTAAGCCAGCCAATAAGGGCCATGGCCAGAGCCTCTTTATAGTCGGCGTCAATGCCATAGTCACTGAAAGTTTGAATGCTCAAGCCGGTTTTTTGCTCAATTGCCCTGATGAGTGTTTTATTGCCAATCCCGCCACCGGCTGCAACCAGCGAGTCTAGGTCGTAGGCACTTACCGCATCGGAAACAGTTTGGGCGGTGAGCTCAGTGGCAGTTGCCAATTGGTCTTCTGCCGAAATCTCCAAACCAAGTTCGCCCATCGCCTTTTCAAAATACCCAACATGAAAAAGCTCTTTGCCGGTGCTCTTGGGTCCCGGCAGACAGTAATAGGGGTCGGACAATAAAACACCCAAGAGCTCCTGGTGGATTGTGCCACTGGCTGCAATTAGCCCATCCAAGTCAAACCCAGCCGGGTGCAAATCGTATTTGAGCACCAGAGCGTCTATCAACGCACTGGCCGGACCGGTGTCAAAAGCGGTAACCACGGTACTGTCTTTGATGACCGTGACATTGGCGATGCCGCCAAGATTCAAGGAACCGGTGGTGCCCTTGGAGCCCCCGAGCACTAAAAGATCGAGAATCGGCACAATCGGAGCACCCTGGCCACCCGAAACTATGTCTTGAATTCTGACATCCGAAATCACGCTCGCACCGGCGCTCGCTGCAATCCAAGCCGGTTGACCCAATTGCAAAGTGCCGAGCACTAAAGACTCCTCCACCAGGTGAAATACGGTTTGCCCGTGGGAGCTAACTAGATCAACCGGGCCAAACTCTGCCACCAGTTCCTTGGCCAAAGCCCCAAACTCTTGTCCTATGTAAGTATCCAGCCGGCAAACTGCCTCAATTGTGGTTTGATTCGGCGGCAAGGCCTCAATGATGCTGTTGCGAAGCTCGGGGGAGTATTTTTTTGCAGCGGTTGCTAGAACCTTGGCTTCGAGCAAAGCCCCGCTTGATTTGAACTCAACCATGCAGGCGTCAATACCATCGTGGCTGGTGCCCGATATCAATCCAAGCACCTTCATGAGCGCTCTCCTAGCGCGACCGCTAGCACGCCTCCGCTTGCTGAAAGTAGTTCCGTGGCCTGAGTGTGATCAAGGCCCAAGCGAATTCCCACAACTGAAGACTTCACGCTCCAACCATGACTCTCTAGCGCGGTAAGCGCGTCGGGCTCTTTGGCCCCGGTGATGAGCTGAACCATGTTGAGGGCCCTACGTCGAAGCTTTTTGTTGCTCGCAACAACATCAACCATCAGATTGCCATATGTTTTGCCGGCCTGCACCATGGTGATCGTGCTAATCATGTTCAAAACCATTTTCTGAGCTGTTCCGGCCTTGAGTCTGGTTGACCCCGCCAAAACCTCTGCGCCAACGACAACCTCAATTTTATGCTTGGAAATCTTGCCCATCGGTGAGTCCGCATTACAAGTAAGGGCCACGCTTAGGGCACCTATTTCATTGGCATATTCAAGCGCGCCAAGCACGTATGGGGTCGAACCGGAAGAGGCAACCCCGACCAGAGCATCATTTTTGCTCAAACCAATCTCTTCAGCAGCAGCCCTGCCCGCTTGTTGGTCATCTTC
>DGPE01000008.1 GCA_002390305.1 Micrococcales bacterium UBA4448
CGGTGTAGGTGGGCTTCACGCCAAACCCATCAAC
This sequence comes from Micrococcales bacterium UBA4448, assembly GCA_002390305.1. Taxonomy (GTDB): domain Bacteria; phylum Actinomycetota; class Actinomycetes; order Actinomycetales; family Microbacteriaceae; genus Aquiluna. The sequence continues at coordinate 35 of DGPE01000008.1, forward strand.
CGCAGCCCCAACAGCAACCATTGATATCAGCGGGCCCGCGTTCCAAATTGCCATTTCAAGCGCAAAAACCCGCCCGCGCTTATTCGCGGGGATTTTGCGCTGAATGACCGTGTTCAAAAGCGGCAAGAGCGGACCCCAGGCAAGCCCTAGGACCAATGCACCAACCAGCATCGCCCACTGTGCCGGCAGCTGACTCATCGGAATCATTGCAGCTGGAACACCTAAAATTCCGATTCGCAAAATTGTCGAATATGAAAGGTACCGGTGGATCTGCTCAAAGAACAGCGCCCCAAAAATAGAAGCCCCCGCCATTGCTGAGATAAGTAGCCCGAGGCCCTCAGGATCACCAAGTGAGTTGTAGTAACTGGGCAAAACCACCATTTCGGTTGGTAGATAAACAACTGCCAAGATGACGACTGCCGACATCATCACCAACACTGAAGGGGTGGCGAATAGAACCTTGAATCCCTGCATCGCATAGCGATGGAAAGGTTCTTTTTCGGTTTCGTCATTGGGCTCATGTTGTTCAACAACCTTCACCAGTGAGGCGACCGCGCCGCTTGCGAGCGCGAAGGCTGCGACAACGATGAATGTCTCTGCAGAACCAATTAGAGCTATGCAAAAGGTTGCGAGCGCCGGCCCCATAGCAAAGCCAGTTGCAAACACCGCCTCATGGATCGAGTTTGCTCGATCAAGGGTCATGTTCGCGGGCGCCGCAACGTCTGGGACGATTGATTTTCTGGCCGTTGGACCAGCGGGTGCGACAACGTTTTTCAGGGTCGCAAGAATAATGAGTCCAATAAGGCTCAGGCCCCAAAGGCCCGCGACCAGCGGCAAAAGTAGCGTGAGGGCTCCAGTGATCAGTTCTGCCCAGACCGCCACTCTCCTGCGTCCAAACTTGTCAATCACTGAACCAACAAGTGGAATCACAATCAGCCCGGGTATAGCGGTCAAAGCAACCACCAAACCGGCTGCCGTGGCAGAGCCACTGATTTCAAGCGCTATCCATGGAATGGCGATAAACACCATTGACCCAGCAGTCACACTGAAAAGTGAGGAAATCTGGGTTAGGACAAATGGCGCAACTCTCCGCTGCACTTTCACCTTCTTCTAAAGACCGAGATCACCAAGTGTGATAGCCGTGAGATAAGGATAGCCTGCCGCCTCGATTGCTTGGCGAGCTCCGGTGTCACGATCGACAACGGTTGCAACCGCTAAGACATTTGCCCCTGCAGCAACCAGCGCCTCAGCCGCGGTCAGAGGAGAACCGCCTGTAGTTGAGGTGTCTTCTAAAACCACCACGTTCTTCCCGCTAACACTTGGGCCCTCTACTTGCCTGGCCATGCCGTGAGCTTTGGCTTGCTTTCTAACAACAAAGGCATCTAGCGGAAGGCTTGACTGGTGCAGCATGGCTGTTGCAACCGGATCAGCACCCATTGTTAGGCCGCCAACCGAATCGATCTTGCCCAAATTATGACTGGCCAAAAGCTCAAGCATGACCTTGCCAATCAAAGGGGCGGCTTCATGGTGCAGCGTCGCCCGCCTGAGATCTACGTAGTAGTCGGCTTCTAGGCCAGAAGAGAGCGTCACTTTGCCGTGAACTACTGCCAACTGATTTATGAGTTCAATTAGTCGTGGTTTATGAATGGATTCAAACGTCATAGTTAGAGTTTAGAGATGCAAATAGCAACCTGGAACGTGAACTCGGTTAGAGCGAGGCAGGAACGCGTCACCGCGTTTTTGCAAAGAACAAATGTCGACGTCCTTGCAATGCAGGAAATCAAATGCAAGCCAGAGCAGTTTCCAGTGGAGGCATTTGAAGCCATTGGCTACAAAATCATTTCTCACGGCCTAAACCAATGGAACGGCGTTGCCTTTGCCTATAAGCAAGATCTCGAGGCTGAAGACATCGAAACAAGCTTTGACCAGCAACCCGAATTCAAAGACGTGCAGGAGGCCAGGGCACTTGGTGCAACTTTCAACGGGGTGAGAGTGTGGTCACTTTATGTTCCGAACGGCAGAGGGCTCGATGACCCTCACATGCAATACAAGCTCGAGTTTCTGGACCGTCTGGCAGCAACAACAGCCGAACAGCTGGAAATGGATCCTGAGTTAGAAATAGCCCTAGTTGGTGATTTCAATGTTGCCCCACTGGATTCCGATGTTTACGACCTGAGCCTGTTTGAAACTCACGTTTCAGAACCCGAGCGGGATGCCTTCAGTGCTTTCGAGCAAATAGGCCTCACTGACAAAGTCCGCGAGCTAGTTCCTGACATCTATACCTACTGGGACTACAAAGACCTTTGCTTTCCAAAGAACAACGGCATGCGGATCGATTTCATGCTCACTTCAGATGCGCTAACAGAGCGCATCGAGTCAGCATCAATCGAAAGAGATGAGCGCAAGGGAGAGCTACCAAGCGACCATGTTCCCGTGGTCATTAGCCTGAGCTAGCTATTTAGATTGCAGCCACTGCTTTCGCTCTGCCGCGGAAAGCTTCTCAATTGAATACCTGAGCATCACCCTTGGCATCTGGGTTGAATATTTAGCCAAGAAATCACGAAGTCTTGTTAGGTCTTGTTTTCCTGCTTCTCTAAGCATCCAGCCAACTGCCTTATGAATCAGGTCATGCTCGTGATTCATTAGCAGCTTGGCCAGAACATAGATCTGGTCCAATTCGAACTGTCTGATAAACGGCATAGTGAATATCACGGCAACTCGGGTGTGCCAAAGAGACTGCCCCTTTGCTAACTCGACCAAGAAATCCGTGGCATAGGGCTTATCAACTAGCCAAGCACCAATCCGATTGGCAGAACCGTCAACCAGGTCCCAGTTGTTCACCTTGCCCTGGTCTACAAACTTCAAAAATAGATTGAATATTTCCTCTTGGCGGCCAGGGTCTCTTGCCTTCTCAAACTGATAGTTCAGAATTGCCAGGGCTGCAAACCGATGCTCATGCACTCGGCTCTGAATCAATTTTTCGATCTCAGCATCCGAGAGCATTCGGAACGGCTTGGCGGCCTGGCGAATGATTGGGACCTTGATTCCTAGGAATTCATCGCCCTCACCATATTCGCCGGGGCCAGCTTTAAAAAACCACCTGAGAGTTGCTGCATGGGAGGGGTTTGCCAGTTTGTCCAGCTCCGCAATCACATTTTCAGCGTTCAGCTCCAGTTGATCAGCCTGCATAAATGCAACTTATTCGGAAGTAACCGAAACAGTCAAATGGTCCTCGGAGCCATCAACATCAACCACGACCTGGGAGCCCTCAGAAAGATCACCGGCCAGCAACAAGTTGGCCAATCGGTCATCAATCTCACGCTGCATCAAACGACGAAGCGGCCTCGCACCATAAACCGGGTCATAGCCCTTCTCGGCTAGCCAGAGCCTGGCGGCCGGTGTGACACCCAAATTCAAGCGCTTGTCTTCAAGCCTTGCGGTGAGCTTCTCAATGTTGAGGTCAACTATGAAGCCGAGCTCTTCAACGCTCAAAGAGTCAAACAGCACGATCTCATCTAAACGGTTTAGGAACTCCGGCTTGAATGAAGCCCGGACAGTTTCCATGACCGCCGTGGACTTCTGCTCGGCTGAGAGTTCCTTGTCAATTAGGAACTGTGAGCCGAGGTTGGAGGTCATGATCATGATCACGTTCCTAAAATCAACGGTTCGTCCCTGACCGTCGGTTAGTCGACCATCGTCTAGAACCTGCAGCAAAACATCGAATACCTCGGGGTGAGCCTTTTCGATTTCATCGAACAGAATCACCGAATATGGCCTGCGCCTCACGGCTTCGGTTAGCTGACCACCCTCGCCATATCCGACATATCCCGGAGGGGCTCCAATTAGGCGGCTGACGCTGTGTTTTTCGCCGTATTCGCTCATGTCGATGCGCACCATTGAGCGCTCGTCATCAAACAGGAACTCGGCTAGCGACTTGGCCAGCTCCGTCTTACCAACACCGGTTGGACCCAGAAACAAAAATGATCCGGTTGGTCGATCTGGGTCAGAGATGCCGGCCTTGGTTCTGCGAACTGCATCGCTGACGGCCCGAACCGCCTTGGCTTGACCAATCAGGCGCTTACCAAGTTCGTTTTCAAGGTTCAGAAGCTTCTTGGATTCTCCAGCCAAGAGCCTTCCGGTTGGAATTCCGGTCCAGGCAGAAACAACCGCTGCAATCTCGTCTTCAGAGACCTGGTCGCCGACCATTCGGTCGGCAGATTTTGCATCTGTTTCTGCTCGTTCTGCCTCATTCAATTCTTTTTCAAGTGCTGGAATCTCACCATAGAGGAGCTTCGAGGCTGCCTCTAGGTTTCCCTCGCGTTGTGCACGCTCTGCTTGAATCCGCAAGGAATCAAGCTTGGTCTTGAGATCACCGATCTTGTTGAGCTCGCTGCGCTCTGCTTCCCAGCGGGCATTGAGTTCATTCAGCTTCTGTTGTTTTTGATCTAGGTCTTCCTGCAGCTTCTCGAGGCGCTGCTTTGAGGCCTCGTCTTTTTCCTTTTTCAAAGCCAGCTCTTCGAGCTTCAGCCTGTCAACAGATCTGCGAAGCTCATCGATCTCAACCGGAGCCGAGTCGATTTCCATGCGCAATCTAGATGCTGCCTCATCAACTAGGTCAATAGCCTTATCGGGCAACTGACGCCCGGTGATATAGCGATTGGAAAGAGCTGCTGCTGCAACCAGAGCACTGTCCGCGATGGTGACCTTGTGGTGAGCTTCGTAGCGCTCTTTCAGACCACGCAGGATTGCAACGGTGTCCTCAACCGATGGCTCACCAACAAAGACCTGCTGGAAACGTCGTTCCAGCGCGGAGTCTTTCTCGATCCGCTCGCGATATTCATTCAGTGTTGTGGCACCAATCAGGCGCAATTCACCACGGGCAAGCATTGGCTTGAGCATGTTGGATGCATCCATCGATCCATCGGCAGCTCCCGCCCCAACCAGGGTGTGGAGCTCATCAACAAAGGTAATGACCTGGCCTTCGGCATCCTGAATCTCTTTTAGGACCGCCTTTAGGCGCTCCTCAAATTCACCGCGGAACTTACTGCCGGCAACCATTGCCGAAAGATCCAGGCTGATTAGGGTTTTGCCCTTGAGGCTCTCTGGCACGTCTCCGGCAACAATTCGCTGCGCTAGGCCCTCAACAACCGCTGTCTTACCAACACCAGGTTCTCCGATAAGCACCGGGTTGTTCTTGGTTCTGCGCGACAATACCTGACTGACTCTGCGGATTTCCGCATCTCTACCGATAACCGGGTCGAGCTTTCCGGATCGAGCAACTGCTGTTAGATCTAGCCCGAATTGTTCAAGTGCACTTTTTTGTTCTTCTTGTTGGTTCTGCTGTTGATTCATCAACGCCTCCTCCATAAGACCATTGACCCGGAGCGCTCTGGGCGCTGTCCTGGGTTGAGTCTTATAACTCCTTGGTCACCAGCGGCAAACACTCGGTTTCCTGGCTGGCTCATAACCTGATCGGCAAGTTCGCGCTCAAGATCGCGAACCCTAAGCTTTAGTGCTGCATTCTCAGTGACCAGATCCAGCACCCGCTTGATTCCCTCAAGCGAAACGCCTTCGGCGCTTAGTTTTGCAACCTCGCGTAATTTGGCAACATCCTGCATTGTGTAGCGGCGAGACTTGCCTGAGGTTCTAGTTGGTGAAACCAGGCCCATCCGGTCATACTGGCGCAGGGTTTGTGGGTGCATGCCGCTTAGTTCTGCGGCAACTGAAATCACAAATAATGGTGTGTCTTCACTTATTTCCACAACCCCTCCTTACAGAAGTCCTGCCTTGCTGATGAGTTCTGCTCTTGGATCCTCTTCTGGGATCTCAGCGTCGAAAGCCTTCAGGGCCTCTTCGGCTTTCTTGTTGATTCTGTTTGGAACCAGAATCTCGACTGTTGCCAGCAGGTCTCCCTGTCTGCCATCGCCCTGAACACCCTTGCCCTTGACTCGAAGAGTTCGGCCGTTTGGTGTTCCTGGAGAGACCTTGAGCTTCACAGGCTCACCACCAAGCACTGGAACCTGGATTGTTGCGCCAAGCACCGCCTCGGTGAAGGTCACTGGAACCACAACCCGAACGTTGTCGCCGTCCCTGGTGAAAACAGGATGTGGCCTCACCTTGATGGTGACAACCAGATCTCCTGCCTGACCACCGTTAGGAGAGGCTTGACCCTTGCCCTTCAGCTTTAGTTTCTGACCATCCTGGATTCCTGCTGGAACCTTGAGGGTCACTGAATTGCCAGCAACGTTGAGCTTGATGTTGGTTCCCTGGATCGAATCAATGAAATCAATGCTGGAGGTTGTGGTTAGGTCTGAACCGCGCTGCGGTCCAAAGCCACCAAATCCTCCGCCACCGGGGAAACCGCCGCCCTGGAAGCCCCCGCCGCCGAACAGGTTCGAGAACACGTCTTCGAATCCGCCCTGGCCGCCGCGGCCGCCAGCTTGGAACCTAGCTCCGCCACCCATCGCCCGAACCGCGTCATATTCCTGACGCTGTGCCGGGTCAGAGAGAACGTCGTAGGCCTCGGAAATATCCTTAAACCTGGACTCAGCCGCCTGATCTCCTGGGTGAAGATCAGGGTGGTTGTCCTTGGCTAGCTTTCGGTAAGCCTTTTTAAGGTCAGCGTCGGCGACGCCCTTTGTTACTCCCAGGATCTTGTAGAAATCCTTTTCTACCCAATCTTGTGACGCCATCTAACACCTCCTATTCGGCTGGTAAAAACACTGCGACCTTCGCCGGTCTCAGCAGTCGATCTTGAATCTTGTAGCCGGGTTCGATCACGTCTGCGACCTGTGGCTTTGTTACGTCCGGGCTTGGGTTCTGCACGAGTGCATCGTGGATTTCAGGATCGAAATCCTCGCCCTTTTCGCCAAATGAGACTAGGCCAAACTTCTCTCCGGCTGCCTTCAGCTTCTGAGCAACAGCTGCCATTGGGGTTCCCTCGGCCATGTCGCCATGAGCCTCAGCGCGAGTCAGGTCATCTAGGGCTGGCAAGAATGCTCGGATTGCTTCAGCAATTGCGGCCTGACGCTCCGCACCCCGATCTCGCTCAACGCGAGCTCGGTAGTTTACGAAGTCGGCCTGCAGTCGCTGTAGGTCCTGGAAAATCTCCAGCTCCCTGTCGACAGAATCTTTTTCTTGGTCTTCGGGTTCCTGGTCTTCTCCAGCTTGGGCTAGTGATTCCAGATCAGGCGAAATCTCCTCCGCCTGATCTAGATCAACAGAGTCTTCCGGTTGCTCTTCTGGAAGATCTTGGTCTTCAGCCATTACTTCTTTTCCTTGTCACCGGCATCGCCTGCGTCTTCGGTCTGCTCTTCGTCTTCAACAACCTCAGCGTCAACTACGTCCTCATCGGCTTCTGTGCTGGCTTCCTCTTCGCCTTCGGCTGGCTGGTTGGCATAGATTGCCTCACCTAGCTTCTGGCTTGAGGTTGCTAGCTTCTCTGAAGCTTCCTTCACCGCAGCTGCATCTTCGCCTGCAAGGGCTGCCTTTAGCTCGTCAACATCGGCCTGAACCTCGGTCTTGACATCCTCTGGCAACTTGTCTTCGTTGTCCTTGATTAGCTTCTCGGTTGAGTAAGCCATCTGCTCTGCTTGGTTGCGAGTCTCTGCCTCTTCGCGGCGCACCTTGTCTTCGGCAGCGTGCTCTTCGGCGTCCTTGACCATGCGCTCGATGTCTTCCTCGGATAGTGAGGATCCACCGGTGATGGTCATTGACTGCTCCTTGCCGGTTCCTTTGTCCTTGGCAGAAACATGCACGATTCCGTTGGCGTCAATGTCAAAGGTGACCTCGACCTGGGGAATGCCACGAGGAGCTGGGGCAATGCCGGTTAGTTCGAAGTTTCCAAGTGACTTATTGTCCCTGGTGAACTCGCGCTCACCCTGGAAAACCTGGATCGAAACACTCGGCTGATTGTCATCAGCGGTTGTGAAGGTTTCACTTCGCTTGGTCGGAATAGCAGTGTTGCGATCAATTAGCTTGGTCATCATGCCACCCTTGGTTTCAATACCCAGTGCCAGTGGTGTGACGTCAATCAGTAGCACGTCTTTACGCTCACCCTTGATAACACCTGCCTGCAATGCAGCACCGACAGAAACGACCTCGTCCGGGTTAACGCCCTTATTTGGCTCTTTGCCCCCGAGTAGCTCGGTTACCAGTGCGGTTACAGCTGGCATACGAGTGGAGCCACCAACCATGACAACGTGTGCAATGTCTGAAACCTTCACTCCAGCTTCCTTCACAACGTCCAAGAATGGCTTGCGGGTGCGCTCTAGTAGGTCTGAGGTCATTGACTCAAACTGTGCTCGGGTAAGTGTCTCGTCCAGGTTTGCCGGCCCGGCATCGGTCAAAGACAGATATGGCAGCTGAAGCTGAGCTGTTGTTGATTGGCTCAACTCCTTCTTTGCCTGCTCAGCAGCTTCTTTTAGACGCTGCAGCGCGATCTTGTCCTTTGAAACATCCACTCCGGTAGTCTCTTTGAACTTGGCAACCAGGTGCTTTACAACCCTGTCGTCCCAGTCGTCTCCACCGAGCTTGTTGTCACCGCTGGTTGAACGGACTTGAATAGTTGAGAAGTCATCATCCTTGCCAACCTCAAGGAGTGAAACATCGAATGTTCCACCACCTAGGTCGAATACCAGAATTAATTCGTCTTCTTTACCCTTGTCGAGTCCGTAAGCAAGCGCTGCTGCAGTTGGCTCGTTGATAATGCGAAGCACGTTTAGGCCGGCGATCTCGCCGGCTTCCTTGGTTGCCTGACGCTCAGCGTCATTGAAGTAGGCGGGGACGGTAATCACTGCGTCGGTAACACTCTCGCCAAGATAAGTCTCGGCATCGCGCTTCAGCTTCATCAAGATACGTGCAGAAATTTCCTGAGGTGTGTAGTTCTTGTCCTCGACCTTGAACTTCCAGTCTGTTCCCATGTGGCGCTTGACAGATGAAACAGTGCGGTCAACGTTCGTTACCGCCTGACGCTTTGCGGTTTCTCCGACAAGAACATTGTCGTCCTTGGTGAATGCCACGACCGATGGTGTGGTGCGGAAACCCTCCGCATTTGAAATAACCTTTGGTTCCCCACCCTCAAGCACTGTTACGGCGCTGTTGGTGGTTCCAAGGTCAATACCTACTGCTCTACCCATTTGGTTCTCCTCTTTTAGTGAAAATCATTAGTGAATAACTTGTTCTTGTGACACAAGTTGAGTCACATGCACTCAAGTTTGGAGCATGTCCATTCTGTTGTCAAGCAAGTTTCCTGAGAGTTGAGTGTGAATGACTCAACTTTGAATTTTTCTAAAAGTCGTCACTCGAAGGTTCCCATTTGTTTGCTTAAAGTCACTAGATTCTTTTTATGACCAACAACGACGTTGCAGCAAAAAAGCCAAAAGGAACATTCTCGTGGGCACTTTGGGACTGGGCATCACAAGCCTTCCCAACTGTCGTGACCTCTTTCATATTCGGGCGATATATAACTAGTGAGTTCTTCGCTCCTGCCGGCTACTCAATAGAGGATGCTGGCCAATACACCGCCTTCTGGCTTGGCATCTCCGGTGTTTTTGCCGGAGTGCTAATCGCCCTCATTGCGCCGATTGTTGGCCGAAGGGCTGATACATCAGGACGCAAGAAGTTCTGGCTCATGATCAACACCTACTTGTTTGCCGGCACCATCGGGCTGATGTTCTTCGTGGCACCTTCAAGTGACTTCTTCGTCTTTGGCCTGGTGCTTCTAGCGGCAGGTGGAATATTTTTCGAATTTGCAACCGTGAACTACAACTCCATGTTGAGCGAGGTTGCAGGGCCTCATGAAAGAGGCAAGATCAGCCAATTTGGTTGGGGTCTTGGTTACATCGGCGGCATTATTTTGCTCGTGATTGCACTCTGGATTATTCAATTCGGTGGGGCAGAGCTACTGGGTATCCCGGACACCGATGCGCTTTCAGTTCGAGTTGTGATGGTAATCAGCATGTTCTGGGTGATCATTTTCTCTATCCCACTTGCCCTCAAGGTTCCGGAAGCCAAGCCAATAGAGGGAACTGAGAACGAAGGCATCATGGTTGCCTATAAGCAGCTCATCAACTCACTTCTGGTTATGCGCAAAGAAAACCCTAACCTTCTAAAGTTTTTAATTGCCTCAGCCGTTTATCGCGATGGTCTAAATGGCGTGTTTGCTTATGGAGCGGTGCTGGGTGGTATTGCATTTGGTCTGGACCTCACGGAAATCATCCTGTTTGGAATTGCTGCGAACCTAGTGGCCGGAATCGGCGCCTTTGTTGGCGCATTCTTTGAAGACCGGATTGGATCAAGGAAAATAATCTTTGTTTCTCTTATCGGAGTGATTGTCGGTGGCTTGGGAGTCTTCGTCTTCGAAAGCGCTGGAACGATTGCTTTCTTCGGCTTCGGGCTGTTCCTCTGCACCTTTGTTGGGCCCGCTCAGGCAGCTTCTAGAACCATGATGTCTAGGCTTTCTGCAGAAGATAGGCAGGGTGAGGCGTTCGGACTTTATGCGACAACCGGAAGAGCAGTGAGCTTCTTGGCTCCTGCAGCCTGGGCGATATTCGTAGGTCTGTTTTCACCAATCTATGGAATCCTCGGATTGATGTTGATCTTGGTGGTCGGAATGCTGCTGCTTATCTCTGTTAAGGCCTTGGCCACCCCGGGGAAATCCCTTTAGATAATCAAGAGCTTTAGAGCGGTTGGTTACCGACATCTGAGATTTTGAAGTTCAGGTGAGACCTGGAAGCGGTTGGACCACGCTGCCCCTGATACCTGGAGCCATACTTCTCTGACCCATACGGGTTTTCACTGGCGCTTGAAAGCTGGAAGAAGCAAAGCTGACCTATTTTCATGCCAGGCCAAAGCTTGATTGGGAGCGTCGCCACGTTTGAAAGCTCGAGTGTGACATGTCCTTG
>DGPE01000014.1 GCA_002390305.1 Micrococcales bacterium UBA4448
GCAAAGGCACCAGCTGCTGAAAAGGCTGTTGTAACCGAAAAGGCACCTTCAAAGGCTCCGGCCAAGAAGAAGCCAGAGGTAGCGAGAGAGAAGTCACAGATTCTGCGCCTGCACCACCTTCGCCCTGCAAAGGGTGCAAAGAAGGACAAGACTCGTAAGGGTCTTGGTGAAGGTTCAAAGGGTAAGACTGCAGGTAGAGGTACCAAGGGTACCGGTGCTCGCACAACTACTCGTCTGGGCTTTGAGGGTGGTGGCGTGAACCTAGTTATGCGCACGCCAAAGCTACGTGGTTTCAAGAACCCATTCCGGGTCGAATACCAGGTAGTTAACCTAGAGAAGCTTTCGGAGCTTTATCCAAAAGGTGGAGCTGTAACAATTTCGGACCTGGTAGCTAAGGGTGCTGTTCGTAAGAACAAGCCAGTAAAGGTTCTAGGCAATGGTGACCTGTCAGTTAAGCTTGAGATCAGTGTTGACAAGGTTTCCGAGTCAGCCAAGACCAAGATTGAAGCCGCTGGCGGTAGCGTCAACGCCTAATCGTCTAAGGGAGTAGGTTCTAAATTGTTCAAGGCCATAGCACGCGCGTTCCGCACTCCGGATCTGCGTAACAAGCTAGCGTTCACGCTCAGCATGATTGCAATCTTCCGTCTGGGTTCGTTTATTCCAGCCCCAAACGTTGATTACACCAATGTTCAGCAGTGTCTAGCCCAAAGCCAGTCGACCTCTGGCCTGTATGAACTTGTGAACCTATTCTCCGGTGGAGCTCTACTACAGCTCTCGATCTTCGCGCTTGGCATCATGCCGTATATCACCGCGTCGATCATCACCCAGTTGCTGCGTGTTGTTATTCCTCGCTTCGAGACTCTTCATAAAGAAGGACCTTCAGGCCAGGCGAAGCTAACGCAGTACACTCGCTACCTAACCATCGCACTCGGCCTCTTGCAAGCAACCACTTTGGTTACTGTTGCCAGGCAGGGCGCGTTGTTTGGTGCTGACTGTACCCTCCCAATTTTGGTAGACACCGGACCGCTGTCCATTGCCTTGATGGTGATGACCATGACAGCTGGAACTGGTTTGATCATGTGGATCGGTGAGCTCATAACCGAGCGTGGCGTTGGTAATGGAATGTCGCTCTTGATCTTCACATCAATTGCTTCAACTTTCCCGGCCAGCCTCTTGCAGATTCTTCAGACCAGAACCATTGAAATTTTTGTAATGGTTATGGCAGTTGGGTTCTTGGTTGTTGGATTGGTCGTTTTGGTTGAGCAGTCTCAGCGCAGAATTCCTGTCCAATATGCAAAGCGAATGGTTGGCCGCAAGGCCTACGGTGGTCAGGCAACATACATCCCCGTCAAGGTGAACACCGCCGGTGTTATTCCAGTTATCTTTGCCTCCTCAATGCTTTATTTGCCAGCCCTGCTGGCTCAGTTCAACCAGCCGGACGCAACTACCGGACAGGTAGCTCCCTGGGTTAGCTTCATTTCTACCTACCTAACCGCAGGGGATAACCCGTTCTACATGGCGATGTACTTCCTGTTGATTGTTGGCTTTACCTACTTCTATGTCTCTATTACTCTGAACCCGGAGGAGATCAGCGACAACATGAAGCGCTACGGCGGATTCATCCCAGGTATTAGGGCCGGTCGTCCGACCACCGAATACCTGCAGTATGTAATCAGCCGCATCACTTTCCCGGGAGCTATTTACCTGGGTCTGATCGCATTGATTCCACTGGTTGCATTCACTGCAATTGGAACTAACCAGAACTTCCCATTCGGTGGAACATCGATCTTGATCATCGTTGGTGTTGGTCTTGACACTGTGAAGCAGATCAGTGCTCAGATGCAGCAGCGAAACTACGAGGGTCTTCTCAAGTGATTCGTCTCCTTCTGATCGGCCCTCCGGGTGCTGGCAAGGGGACCCAAGCAGCACTTCTTGCAAAGCGCTTCGGCATACCCGCAATCTCAACCGGTGATATTTTTCGCGAAAACGTGGCTGGAAAGACCGAGCTCGGCGTTGAAGCCAAGGGCTACATGGACCGAGGTGAGTACGTTCCTGATGACCTGACAAATGCACTGGTGCGGGACAGGCTCTCGAAGCCGGATTGCCAGGATGGTTTTTTGCTTGATGGATATCCTCGAACCATCGATCAGGTCCACGAGCTGGATGACATCCTTCGTGAAAATGGCACCAAGCTAGACATAGTGGTGCAACTGACCGCGGACACCGAAGAGATTGTTTCAAGGCTTGCAAATCGCGCTCTCGAGCAGGGCAGAACAGACGACACCCCAGAGGTGATTCGCACACGCCAAGCTGTCTACGAAGAGCAGACCGCACCCCTTATTGACGTTTATGCATCAAGATCACTTGTTGCAAAGGTGGATGGCCTGGGCGAAGTGAAAACTGTGACCGCAAGAATAACCGAAGTTTTAGGCGCTGCCGGCCTAGCTGATTCCTGAGTCGAGCAGATAACCGCCACATGCGAAAGAGTTTTGAGCTAAAAACACAGGAGCAGATTCGCAAAATGCGAGTTGCCGGGTTACTTACCGCAAAGGCCTTGGGAGCTGTCAGGGCTGCGATTAAACCTGGTGTCACAACTCTTGAGCTCGATCAGATCGCAGAAAAGACAATCCGCGACGGGGGCGGAATTCCTAATTTCCAGCTGGTGCCGGGCTATTTTCACACAATCTGCGCTTCGGTGAATTCAACAGTGGTCCATGGAATACCTTCGAATCAGGTTCTGGAAGCGGGGGACATTATTTCAGTTGACTGTGGGGCGGAGATTGACGGTTGGAATGGCGACAGTGCTTTTTCGCTTGTTGTTCCCGGGTCTGCTGGTGAATTAGTGGAACAGCGTCAGATTTTGTCCGATGTCTGTGAGGGCTCACTCTGGGCCGGGATTGCCTCCCTTGCCAAGGCCAAGAAATTAAACGAGGTTGGCGTTGCGGTTCAGGATTATGTGCTCTCTAAGGGCCCCTACGGAATCTTGGAGCAATACGTGGGTCATGGCATAGGTAGATCCATGCACGAAGACCCGGCGGTTTTCAACTACAGGGTTCGGGATGCAGGTCCGAAGGTCCTGCCAGGACTGTGCGTTGCGATCGAGCCGATGATTACCTCCGGCGACCAAGAAACCTTCGTCCAGCACGATGATTGGGGTGTTGAAACGGTGGATTCATCAGACGGAGCGCACTGGGAACACTCGGTCGCTGTTCACGAGGGCGGCATTTGGGTACTCACCGCGGTTGATGGCGGAGTCGAAGGCCTAAAACCATTCGGTATTACTCCAGTTTCTTTGGATTAGCCACTAGCATTAGCTTAGAAAACCCCCTAGTATTGAGCCTTGGCGTTTCTGCGTGAAAACCTTTTGATTTCTCTCAAGTTTTTCGCGTGTTTGTAACGCTAACAAGTAGTGAATAAGTGAGTGCATGGCCAATAAAGACGGCGTAATTGAGATCGAGGGATCGGTCGTTGAAGCGCTACCCAACGCAATGTTTCGGGTGGAGCTAACCAACGGACACCTAGTACTGGCCCACATCTCAGGAAAAATGCGACAGCACTACATTCGGATTCTCCCCGGAGACCGAGTGATTGTTGAGTTGTCGACATACGACCTGACTCGTGGCCGAATCATTTACCGCTACAAATAGAAAGATAAGAGCATGAAGGTAAACCCAAGCGTCAAGACCATCTGCGATAAGTGCAAGGTCATTCGCCGTCACGGCAACGTGATGGTGATCTGCGAGAACCCTCGTCACAAGCAGCGCCAGGGCTAATTAGCCCTACCAAAAACTAAATAAGCAAGAGGCAGCACCAAGCGAAAGCTAACCCTCGGTTTGAAGGCCGAGGCTCAACAAAGCCATGTTGAGGCGGAGCTGCCACAGACCTTCAAAAACCGAAAGATAATTCAAATGGCACGTATTTCCGGAGTGGATATTCCTCGCGAGAAGCGAGTAGTAATCTCCCTCACTTACATCTATGGCATCGGAAGCACTCGCTCACGCGAGATCCTAAAAGCCACCAAAATTTCAGAAGACATCAGGGTCAAAGATCTAACTGACGACCAGTTGATTGCTCTTCGTGACAACATCGATCAGAACCTAAAGGTCGAGGGTGACCTCCGTCGTGAGGTTGCAGCCGATATTCGCCGCAAGGTTGAAATCGGTTCATACGAAGGAATTCGTCACCGTAAGGGCCTTCCGGTCCGCGGACAGCGCACCAAGACCAATGCACGTACACGCAAGGGTCCAAAGCGCACCGTAGCAGGCAAGAAGAAGGCAGCCCGCTAGTCGCGGCTCATAGGTTCTAGGAGATAATCAAATGGCAGCCCCTAAATCATCTGCGACAGCGCGTAAGCCTCGTCGCAAGGACAAGAAGAACATTCCAGTAGGTCAGGCGCACATCCGCTCAACCTTCAACAACACCATCATCACGATTACCGACCCAAGTGGTGGGGTTATCTCGTGGTCATCTTCAGGTGACGTTGGATTCAAGGGATCTCGTAAGTCAACTCCATTCGCAGCTCAGATGGCAGCTGAATCAGCTGCTCGCAAGGCTCAGGAGCATGGCATTCGTAAGGTTGACGTTTTCGTGAAGGGCCCAGGCTCTGGTCGTGAAACTGCAATCCGTTCACTCCAGGCAGCAGGCCTAGAGGTTGGTTCAATCAGTGACGTGACTCCACAGGCTCACAACGGTTGCCGCCCTCCAAAGCGTCGCCGCGTCTAAGACAAAAAAACTAAAGATTCACGCACACAGGTGCCCGCCTGATGTGTCTCCATGACGAACATCAAATAGCGGATGTTCAGATGAAAGGAACCAAATAGTGCTAATTGCACAGCGCCCCACATTGCACGAAGAAGTTCTAGGACCAAACCGTTCACGTTTTATCCTTGATCCACTAGAGCCAGGTTTTGGCTACACCCTTGGTAACTCGATGCGCCGCACACTGCTCAGCTCGATTCCAGGTGCAGCGGTAACTAACATTCGAATTCAAGGCGTCAGCCACGAGTTCTCAACCATTGCCGGAGTGAAGGAAGATGTTGTTGAGGTAATCCTGAACATCAAAAACCTAGTTGTGTCCTCAGAGCACGACGCTCCAGTGGTTGCACACCTAACCAAGAGTGCCGCCGGCCCAGTAACTGCCGCAGACATTCAGGTTCCAGCCGGCGTCGAAGTTCATAACCCAGAGTTACTTCTGGCAACCCTGAACGCCAAGGGCAAGCTAGAGGTCGAGTTCATCATTGAGCGCGGTCGTGGCTATGTTCAGGCTTCCCAGAACCGCAATCCAGATGCAGAAGCTGGCGTAATTCCAGTTGACTCCATCTACAGCCCAGTTTTGAAGGTCTCCTATCGCGTTGAGGCAACTCGTGCCGGTGAGTTCACTAACTTCGACAAGCTAATCGTTGATGTTGAGACCAAGTCCTCGGTTGAGCCCCGCGACGCAATTGCATCCGCAGGTTCAACCCTTGTTGAGCTATTTGGCCTTGCCAAGGAGCTAAACGAAGAGGCAGAGGGAATCGAGATCGGGCCAGCCCCAGTTGAGGTTGCAACCTCTAACGAGCTCAGCACCCCGATTGAGGATCTGGACCTAACCGTTCGCTCCTACAACTGCCTAAAGCGCGAGGGAATCAACACTGTTTCAGAGCTAATTGCACTGAGCGAAGACCAGTTGATGAACATCCGCAACTTCGGCTCAAAGTCCGTTGATGAAGTTCGCGACAAGCTCACCGAGCTTGGACTGAAGTTCAAGGACGCCGTACCAGGTTTTGATTCTGCATACTTCGGTGGCGGTTTCGACGAAGATCAGATCTAATTCCTAGACCCGCAAGGAGAAACTAATGCCTACCCCAACAAAAGGCCCACGCCTCGGAGGCGGTCCCGCCCACGAGCGCCTAATGCTCAACAACATGGCGACATCGCTTTTCATGCACAAGCGAATCGTCACCACTGAGACCAAGGCTAAGCGCCTGCGTCCGGTTGCAGAGCGTTTGGTGACATTCGCAAAGCGTGGCGACCTAGCGGCCAGACGTAAAGTCATGCAGCAGATCCTGGACAAGTCAATTGTTCACGAGCTGTTCGCTGAGATTGCACCATTGGTTGCAGACCGTGATGGTGGCTACACCCGAATCACCAAGCTTGGCTACCGCAAGGGCGACAATGCTCCTATGGCAGTCATCGAGCTTGTGCTTGAAAAGGTCGAGCCAAAGCCAAAGACATCCAAGACCAAGCTGGTTAACAACATCGCGACCACTGCAGCTGCAGAGCCAGTGGCCGAGGAAGTTGTAGAAGAAGTAGCTGA
>DGPE01000044.1 GCA_002390305.1 Micrococcales bacterium UBA4448
AAACTATCGCAATCGCCAGACCCTCAACGATTGCTGTCTTACCGACACCTGGCTCACCGATCAAGATCGGGTTGTTCTTGGTCCTGCGAGAAAGAATCTGCATCACGCGCTCAATTTCACGCTCTCTGCCAACAACCGGGTCAAGCTTTCCATCGGCTGCCGCGTGGGAGAGGTTTCGACCGTACTGGTCAAGAATCTGTGAGCCCTTAGCCTGTGGCTGGTTTTCTCCGCCGACTGAGACGGCCTCTTTGCCCTGATAGCCAGAAAGCAACTGAATAACCTGCTGACGAACCTTATTGGTGTCAGCCCCCAACTTTGTCAGGACCTGGGCGGCAACGCCCTCGCCCTCGCGAATAAGACCCAACAGTAGGTGCTCGGTTCCGATGTAGCTGTGACCGAGCTGAAGAGCTTCACGGAGGCTCAGTTCCAAAACTTTTTTAGCACGCGGAGTGAAAGGAATGTGACCCGAAGGAGCCTGTTGTCCCTGGCCAATAATGTCCTGCACCTGCTCGCGCACCTGCTCTAGGTTGATGCCCAGCGCCTCTAGTGCCTTGGCTGCGACACCCTCACCTTCGTGGATCAGGCCTAGCAAGATGTGCTCGGTTCCGATGTAGTTGTGGTTTAGAAGTTTTGCCTCTTCTTGAGCCAGCACAACAACTCTGCGAGCCTTGTCGGTGAATTTCTCGAACAAGTTAGCTACCTTTCACAATGCGTTATGAAAATGCTAGAACTAACTACCTCCCAAAACTAGGGCTGTTCGCCCAAGGCGTGAGCACGCTTTGCTCGCTCTTGGGCTTCGATCTTCTGATAAACCTCACGCTCACCCCTGTCAGCGCGCAAGATGGAGCGAAGCATGATCCAAAAAATCACACCCATAAGGGCAGGTGGGATCAGCGAGATCAGCGCGTCTAGGACGCCTTCCCAAAATGTCATATGCTTATACCTACTTCACCAACGGGAACAAAATTGTTTCCCGAATACCAAGTCCGGTCAACGCCATAAGCAACCGATCGATACCCAGCCCCATTCCACCAGATGGTGGCATTCCAAATTCGAGTGCCTTCAAAAACTCTTCATCCAACTTCATGGCTTCCGGGTCTCCGGTTGCTCCAAGAGCAGCCTGAGCCACAAAACGCTCACGCTGAACCACCGGATCAACCAACTCGGAGTAGCCGGTGGCCTGCTCGAAACCGTTGATATATAGATCCCACTTTTCAACAACCGCCTCTTTGGTGCGGTGGTCCCTGGTCAGTGGGGAGGTGTCAACCGGGAAATCCATGACGAAGGTTGGCTTAGCCAAGCCTGGTTTTACGAAGTGCTCCCAAAGTTCTTCAACGTACTTTCCGTGAAGTGGGTGATCAATTTCGATTCCCGCTTTTGTAGCCATCTTCTTTAGATCTGCCAGCGAAGTATCCGGAGTTACCTTTACGCCTGAAGCCTCTGACAGGGATTCATACATCGAAACTCTTGACCAGCTGCCACTCAGGTCGTTTACTGTTCCATCTTCTAGTTCAACTACGTGAGTCCCCAGGACATCCATAGCGGCATTTTGGATAAGTTCCTGAGTGAGGTCCATCATGGTGTTGTAATCGCCGTAGGCCTCATAGGCCTCGAGCATTGCAAACTCTGGAGAGTGAGTGCGGTCAGCACCCTCGTTCCTAAAGTTTCGGTTAACCTCAAACACCCGCTCCAGTCCTCCGACAACCGCCCGCTTCAGAAATAGCTCAGGTGCGATTCTTAGGAAAAGCTCGGTATCAAAAGCATTTGAGTGAGTCTTAAATGGCCTGGCTGAAGCTCCGCCGTGCATAACCTGCAGCATCGGAGTCTCTACCTCCATGAAGGCACGGTTGGCAAAAGTCGACCTGATTGACTGCATCACCTCGGAGCGAATCTTCACTACCTCACGCGCACGGTCGCGAACAATGAGGTCGATGTAGCGGTGCCGAACACGAAACTCTTCACCGAGTTCGTTGTGGAGATTTGGCAGTGGTCGAAGCGTCTTTGCCGCCATCAACCACTTTGTTGCCAAAACGCTTAGCTCTCCGCGCTTAGAGGTTATTACTTCGCCCTCAACAAAAACGTGGTCCCCTAGATCGACAAGTTCTTTCCAGGAATCCAGCTGTTCCTGGCCAGCCTTGTCCAAGCTGATCATCGCTTGAATCCGCTCACCGGTGCCAGATTGCAAGGTGGCAAAGCAGAGCTTTCCAGTGTTTCTGAGGAACATGATTCTGCCGGCAACGCCGACGACATCGCCGGTGGCAATGTCTGCCTCGAGGTTTGGGTAGTGAGCCTTAGTGGCCTCAATGGTGTTGGTGATGGGAAGGCTGACCGGATATGCGGCCGAGTGCTTCAGAAGCTGCTCGCGCTTTTGCATGCGAACTGCAATCTGCTCCGGGACGTCTACGTCCTCGTACTCTTCGCTCACGAATTACCACCTAAAAGTAAATTATCGATCAAACGAACCTCGCCAACCCAAGCCGCAATCACCATTCTGGCGCCTTCACAGCTGTCAACAACCTCAAAGGTGTCGGGGTTTATAAGCTCTATGTAGTCCAGTCTACATTTCGGGTCAAGTTCAGCCTTAGCAGCCTCGATGGCAGCCTGTTTGGTTTTCTGTTTGGATCCGGCAAAAAGAGCTCTGTTTATGGAAATCGCAGCGGCAAAGTCTGCCTTGTCAATTCTCTGGTTTCGGCTGGAAAGCGCTAAGCCTTGCTGGTCTCGAACCGTGTCACAGGCCACAATCTTGATGGGTTCCCTATCGCCACTGGCAACCTGCCGCTTTACCATCTGTGAAACCAGAACCAGCTGCTGAGCATCTTTGGAGCCAAAAAAGGCAACATCTGGCTGCACAAGATTGAAAAGCCTATTCACCACGGTGAGCATGCCATCGAAGTGGCCGGGCCTTGATGCCCCCTCAAACTTATTTCCAAGATCCCCAGCGGAGATTTCCACTACGCCCGAGGTTGGATAAACCTCGCCGGAACTTGGTGCAAACAGCACGTCCACGCCGGAGTCGGTAAGCACCCTGGCATCAACACCCAGAGTCCGAGGGTAATTGCTTAGGTCATCATCCTGACCAAACTGCCTGGGGTTTACAAAAACCGAAACAACAACAAAAAGTTCTTGCTCTTGAGCTTTCTTCACCAGCGACAAGTGACCGGCATGCAGGGCGCCCATGGTCGCAACAAAGCCAACACGTTTGCCGTCAGCATCGGCTTGTGAAAGCGCCGCTTTTAGTTCTGCAATGGTGTGTGCAAGTTGCATTAGAACGCATCCTCCGGATCAATTTTCATGCTCGGTTGCGACAGTGCCTGTTCAACAGCGCTTCTCACGACCGGTGCTATAAGTCTGGCGGGGTTTTCTATTTCTGCCTCTTCCAAAATGCCGATTGCCTGCTGAACAACCAATGACGAAAAACTGCTGGCAACTCCGAAAGCTTCTGCATAGGCAGCCCTCTGGTGCTCCAGAACCAAAACTGGCTCAGAGCCAAGTTCGATTGCAAGTGCTTGGGCGATGGAGGTCAATGGTTCTGGGGCACTAACGGCAATCGAAGTATTTTTCAAAACCGTCAAGTCCATGCTGGTTCCGGTGAAGTGCATCACCGGATGCAGTGCTATCGGAATCGCACCAAACCTGGCAGCATCGGCAAGCGCCTCATAGCCTTTCAGGGGTGACAGGTGGACAACAATTTTCTTTGGACCAAACAGGCCAAGGTCTGCAAGCCCCGCGCAAGTAATCTCAATGTCGTTACTCGGGATTGCCAGAAGAACAAGGTCTGCATCCTCAACAACAGCGGCCATGTTCGCAATTGGAACATCCGGAATTAGCGCTTCCACGCGCTCAATTGCCTCCGGGCCCTCAACAAAAACACCGACCAGCTCATGGCCGGCTGCGGCCCATGCCTTTGCAAGCACAGGCCCTGCTGGGGCATCACCTATGACACCGATCTTCATCTAATTCACGCTCTTTTCCGACACCGAATCCGACTGCGGTGGGCTCTTGCAGTTCCGCTGTGCTATTAGAGCACCCAGGATCAAAAATAGTGAGGCTAAAAACCCGGAGCTGCTATTCATGACCAGCGCCTCCGGAGCAACGCTGAACAGCACTAGCCACAGCAGTAGCCCCAGGTGCCAGCCGGCAAATAAACCACCGGTCAGCGTGCTTGCCCTGGCCATAATCAAAACCCTCACGGCATAAAACGGGTTTGGCCTTGCAGGCCTTGGGCCATCGTTTTGACTGAGCGCTTGCTTTCGATAGCGATAGATCGGGTAGCTTGCGAAATAGTTTGCAAAACCTAAAACCACCAGGGTGATGATTAAGGTGTCCGGGCTCGCAGGAAAAGGAAACCCAAAACCGGCGGTTAGCTGCGCCGCAGAAAGGCCGATAATCAAACCAACCATGAAAAAAATTGCCAGTTGTCTTGCCAGTACCGCGTTCAAGAAAGCACCGTGACTTGATCTGCCATGTCCCTGGCTATTTCTCTCACCAAGCCCATTCCGGGCAAGACTGCCTCCGGATCCAGTTCCAGCCAAGGGATCAGAACAAATGCACGCTGAAACGCCCTCGGGTGCGGAACGACCAGAGAGTTGGTTTCAATCAGGCTGGTTCCATAGGTGATTATGTCTAGGTCAAGTGTTCTGGGTGCCCAGCGGGCAAGACGCACGCGGCCAAAATTATTTTCAATGTCATTGAGCCTGGAAAGTAGTTTCTTAGCGCTCAGCTTTGTCTCCACGATTGTCACCGCGTTTACGTACTCTGGCTGATCTTCGTCAATCCCGTTTTCGGTGACAGCCTTTGATCGGTAATGCCTTGAGTGGGCAAGAGTTACTACCCCGCGAAGTTTGCCAATTTGCTTTTGGGCTTTCTTGATGGTCTTTTCTTTTTCGCCCAGGTTCGCCCCCAGCGCGATTACGACCCTAGCTTTCATCTCGCGAACCCGAGACCGTCACGGAAACATCTTTGAAGTTCTTGCCAATTGGTGCTGAAGGCTTGTGGACTGTGACCGTTGTTCGCAGAATTCTGGGGTCATATTTCAGAACTGCTCTTGCAATTGCACTTGCCAAAGACTCAATTAGGTCAAACCTCGACCTGGAAGACAGCTCAACTGCCAAATCCGCGATTGCGGCATACGAGACAGTGGCGTCAATCGAATCTTCCAGACCGGCATCCACATCAAGGTGAATGTCAAAAAGAAAAGTTTGACCATAGTTTTTTTCGTGCTCCAAAACGCCGTGGTAGGCAAAGGACTCGAGCCCGTCGATTCTTATCTTGTAAATCAAGTTAGCCCTCCTGCTGCTTCAAAGCTCGCACGATTGCGATTGCATCGTTGGTTGACTGAACGTCATGAACCCTCACACCCCATAGTTTTCGCTGAAGAAGCAGTGCTGTCAAGACAGCCGTTGCAAGATCTCTCCTGGGCATGGCAACCGATGCCGGGTCACTCGGAGAAAGCGCATGCGCCAAGAACCTTTTCCGAGATGCCCCGACTAGAACTGGAAGGCTCAGCTTTTCAAGCTCATCAAGCCGGTTCACAAGGTCCCAGTTTTGGTGAATGTCTTTTGCAAACCCGAGACCCGGGTCAACAATGATTCGTTCACGGCTGATACCACTGGCGACCGCCATTGCTACCTGCTCGGCAAGTTCGGCAACCACTTCTCTTGCCACGTCAGAATAAACCGCAAATGAATCCATCTGGTCCGAGTGCCCTCGCCAGTGGCCCAAAACATAGTGGCAGTCCAAATCCTTAATCGCATTGAACATCTCAGGATCTGCCAGTCCACCGGAAATATCGTTTACTATTTTGGCGCCAGCTTCAACCGCTTTTCTCGCAGTTGCGCTATTCATTGTGTCGATAGACACTGTGACATTCAACTTATTAGTAATCGCAGCAATCACCGGCAGCACCCTAGTCTGCTCGGTTTCTAGAGAGGTTCTTTCCGCACCCGGCCTAGTTGACTCACCGCCAACATCAACTATTTGAGCACCTTGAACCACCATCATTTCCGCTTGCGCGAGAGCGGCCTCAACGCTGGTGAACTTACCCCCGTCACTGAAGGAATCAGGGGTGATGTTCAGAACGCCCATCAAATTGGGTTTTGGCCAGCTAGTCATGGCCGTCGATTAATAAGCCCAAGTACTTCGGCGCGATTCACCGGCTCTTCGTAGAGGCCCCTTGATGCCATGGTGATTGTGTTCACCTCTGGCTGCCTTGCACCTCTTGCAGCAACGCACTGGTGCCTGGCTTCGATAACAACCAAAACACCCTTGGCACCAAGGGCCTCCTCAAGAGTGTCAGCTACCTCGGCGGTCAAGTTTTCCTGCAATTGCGGCCTAGCCGCCAGAATCTCGATGACACTTGCGAGCCTTCCAAGGCCCGCTAGCTTCTGATCCGGCAGGTAAGCAATGTGAGCAAGGCCGGTAAATGGCAGCAGGTGGTGCTCACAGATTGAAACCAATTCGATGTCCTTTAGGACCACGGCCTCCGCGTTTACCGCCGGGAAAGTGTCACCGATAGCCGATTTAGGGTCAACCCCGACTCCCCGAAAAAAGGACGCATAGGCCTCGGCAACCTTGGTTGGCGTGTTTTTGAGCGCCTCCCTGTTGGGGTCTTCTCCTATCGCCTCAAGAAGCTCAACTACAGCCTTCTTGATCCGATCAGTCTGCATTTTCCTGAACCGGTTCGGCCTTTTCAGGTAGGGCCTCAAGCTGCACAGTTTTGCGCTTTGGGACAGTAATTGGCCCCTTATTGGTTCCAGTTCGCTTGGTTGAAGAGCGCCACATTGTCCTGGCTGGGATCTTCTTCACAGCTTTGAAAATCTTCGCTATCTCATCCTGATTCAAGGTCTCTTTTTCCAGAAGCACCTTGGCCAGCTTGTCTAAGACCACTCGGTTCAAGGTAAGCGCCTTATAGGCCTCGTCCAGCGCCCTGTCTAAAATTGCGCCCACCTCAGCATCAACCTGCTGAGCCATCTCGTTTGAGTAACTCGAATGAGTTGCCAGCTCGCGACCCAAGAACGGTTCTGAGTTGCCACTGCCAAGAGAAATCGCACCGATTTTCTGGCTCATGCCGTACTTGGTGACCATGGTCCTGGCGATGCTTGTTGCCTTCTCAAAATCGTTTGAGGCACCGGTTGTCGGGTCCTTGAATACAATTTCTTCCGCGATCCGGCCACCCATTGCATAGGCGATCTGGTCAAGTAGTTGGTTGCGGGTGATCGAGTAGCGATCCTCCATTGGCATCACCATTGTGTATCCGAGCGCTCTGCCTCTTGGAAGAATGGTGATTTTGGTAACCGGGTCTGAATAATTGCAAGCTCCGGCAACTAGTGCGTGACCAGCCTCGTGATATGCGGTGACTAGACGCTCCTGGTCCTTCATGATTGAAGACTTTTTCTGAGGTCCACCAATTACTCGGTCGATTGCCTCATCGATTATTTCGTCCGTGATTTCTGCTCTGTTTAGTCTTGCAGCTAACAGCGCTGCCTCGTTTAGGACGTTTGCAAGGTCAGCTCCGGTGAAACCTGGAGTCCTTCTTGCAACCAGTGTGAGGTCAACATTTTCAGCAAGTGGCTTGGATTTTGAGTGAACCTTCAAGATTTGCTCGCGGCCCTTGAGGTCGGGAGCCCCGACGCCAACTTGACGGTCGAAACGGCCCGGGCGCAATAGCGCAGGGTCTAAGACATCGGGTCGGTTGGTAGCAGCGATCAGAATTACGTTCGTGTTGGTGTCAAAACCATCCATTTCGACCAGCAGCTGATTCAAAGTTTGTTCACGTTCATCATTACCGCCACCGATTCCGGTTCCACGGTGTCGACCAACGGCATCGATCTCGTCAACAAATATGATTGCTGGGGATGCCTGCTTGGCCTGTTCGAAAAGATCCCGGACCCTGGATGCACCAACACCGACAAACATTTCCACGAAGTCAGAGCCTGAGATCGAGAAAAATGGCACGCCGGCTTCACCGGCAACAGCTTTGGCAATAAGAGTTTTACCGGTGCCCGGAGGGCCATAAAGCAAGACACCCTTCGGGATCTTTGCTCCCATGTCCTGGAATTTCTTTGGGTTCTTCAGAAAATCCTTCAGCTCTGTGAGCTCTTCCAACGCCTCTTCAATGCCTGCGACATCCTCAAAAGTGGTACTCGAGGTTTCCTTGGTGACCATCTTGGCTTTTGACTTACCAAACTGCATCACTCCGCGACCGCCGCCTGACATCGAAGACATCAAAAACCAGAACAGGCCGAGGATGATTATGAATGGAAGCAGCGACCCAAGGATTGCCAGAATCCATGGAGTGGAAGGAACTTCGTCAGTCCAGCCCTCAGAGATTTGTGAATCTGCAACCAGGTCAGCAACCGTGTCGGCTCGGCCAGTAACAAAATAGAACTGGACATCGGATCCGTACTCCGGGTCTGGGTTTCGAAGCGTCACGTCGACCCGTTGATTACCGTCCAAGATGGTAACTTTTTCGGCGGCACCGGATTGGATCATCTCTAGCCCGACCTGAGTATCAACTTTTGTGTATTGCTGGGAACCGATCAGACTGGTTCCAATAAGCACGACTGAAAGCGCAAGTGCGATCCAGAGCCATGGCCCGCGCAAGAAGCGCTTGAGCGTCATGGGCTGCTTCGTTTTGGTCTTCGCTTTTTCTTTATCTTTTTCAATTGGCGCATCTTGAGATTTGGGCTCGGAGCGCTTTTTTGTTTCTAATGTGTCTTTTTTCTGCTTATCCATGCTTGCTATCCAGGTCCTATGAGTAAACCGAAGGTGACAGCACGCCAACTCCGTCCAGTGATCGGTAGCGCTCGTCGTAGTCCAGGCCGTATCCGACTACAAAGTCGCTTGGTATATCAAACCCCACCCATCGGACATCAATTTCCACCTTGGCAGCATCGGGCTTACGCAAAAGCGTGACGACCTCAACCGATGCGGCACCGCGGTTGGCAAGATTTGTTGTGAGCCAAGAAAGAGTTAGGCCCGAATCAATAATGTCCTCGACAATTAGAACGTGGCGGTCAGTGATGTCTGTGTCCAGATCTTTCAGTATCCGCACCACACCGGATGAGGTGGTTCCCGAGCCGTAGGAGGAAACCGCCATCCAGTCCTGCGAGGTTGAAAGCTGCATGGCTCTTGAAAGATCTGCCATGAATGGCACGGCACCTTTTAGAACACCGACTAGCAGTGGGTCTTTATCCGCATAAAACTTGTCTAGTTCCAAACCCATTTCTGCAACCCGAGCTGAGATTTGCTCTGCGGTCACAAGGACTTGAGTTATGTCTGGATGATTTAGTCGCACTAAAAGGCTCCCGAGGTTGTTGGTTTACTGGCCTGTAAATACAAGCTTTTGGTTTACCCGCTCTACTGTAATGCCAGAAAGAACCAGCTTGTTTTGTCCGTGCCAATTCGTAATAAGTTCATCAATTCCAAGCACCTGCGTGCGGCTCACACCCTTGCCGCCTGCCTGAACAGCAACCTCGAAGAGCAGTTTTCGTCTAATCCCGTAGGGCTTTGATTCCAGAGCTGAAATTGAAACCAGGTGGTTGCCCTCGGAATCCAATTGCACGGCAACAGTCAAGAGCTCGGAAACCGCATTGGAGATGGCGTCTTCGGACTCGGTTGCAATTTCTGCAGTTCTGCTAAGAGCCTCTGCGAATCCTGGCCCCAGTTCGGTTTCCATCTTGTCAAGCAGGTTCCTAACCCTCACTCTGGTGAAGCGCTCATCTTTGTTATGGGGATCGTCCCAGAACAAAATGTCTTGATCTATGCAGCTTTGACGCAGTAATTCACGCTTCAGACCAAGAAGCGGTCGCAATAACTTTTTGTCAGCATCCAGAAGCTGCATTCCTGAAATAGATTTCAGCCCTGAGCCTCTGGTCAAACCAATTAGGACAGTCTCTGCCTGATCTTCGAGGTTGTGGCCCAAGACAACCAACTCCGCACCAACCAGGTTTCTTGCTTGCTCTAAAGCTTGGTATCTTGCGGTTCTTGCGGCCGCCTCTGGACCGCTGGAGTCCTTTTTAACGCTGACCGATTCGATTACAACTGGATCAACCCCCAGTGCTTCGAGTCTCAAGAGTGCTTGTCTAGCGATTTCGTCAGAGCCTGCCTGAAGCCCGTGATCAACGACACAGGCTGCCACTAAGAGCCCCAACTTGGGTGCTTCGAATGCGGTAGCGGCGGCAAGAGCAAGTGAATCTGGGCCCCCTGAACAGGCAACCAGAATCCTTGCACCTTGCTCTAGATCAAGCTCGACAAGAGCGTCCCGAACGGCTCGGCGAACATCGGCAACTGCCGGAGTAAGTCGATTTCTCAAAACCATTGCTCTCAATTCGGTAATCTTTTATCTAAGCCTATTGAGGAGAAGCCTTGTCATACGACGTAGTTATTGAGATTCCGCGCGGTTCCAGAAACAAATATGAGGTTGACCACGAATCAGGACGGGTCTATCTGGACCGTGTGCTGTTCACGCCTTTTGTTTATCCGACCGATTATGGCTTCTTTGAAAACACGCTGGGCGGCGACGGCGACCCGCTTGACGCGCTTGTTCTGCTTGAGTACCCGCTGTTTCCAGGCGTTGGCGTCAAGGTGCGAGCGGTTGGCATGCTGGTCATGGAAGACGATGGCGGAGTGGACGAGAAGGTTATTTGCGTTCCCGCCAAAGATCCGCGCTGGGATCACATTCAAGACCTAAAAGATGTCCCGAAGCAAACTCTCGATGAGATTGAGCATTTTTTCTCTCGCTATAAGGATCTAGAGCCTGGCAAATGGGTCAAGATTCAGGGCTGGGAAGGTAAAGAAAAAACCGAAAAGGTTATCGAAGCCGCCTATGCCAACTTCAAGCATTAAATTCTTCAGCAGCACACTAGCCGCATTTTTGGCAATCTGGCTGCTCCCGCTGGGAGCTCAAGCATCCGTTGACGATTTTTACTTCGACTCGTTTGACGCCGAATTTGAAATTTCCTCCGACAAGGATGGCGTTGCAACTCTTGAAGTAAAAGAAACTTTGGTTGCTGTCTTTCCCGAGTATGACCAGAACCGAGGTTTGATTCGGTACTTGCCCTCTTGGTATAACCGAATGCCCCTGGAGACGGAAATTCTTTCGCTCACCGACGGGGCCGGAAACGACAGGCCGTTAGAGACGTTTTCAGAGTCGGGCTACCTAGCGGTGGACTCCGTGGTTCCAAAGGGAGAGTTTTTGTATGGGGCTCAGACCTTTGTGTTGAGTTATCGGCAGAAAAATGTGATCGGGGATTTCACTGATAGCACCGGTTTTCAGGAGTTCTACTGGGATATCAACGGCTCTGGATGGAGTCAAGACTTTGAAACAGTCCGAGCCCAAATCCAGGTCGATGACCGGGCAAGTGCTGGCTTAGTGCGCGAAGAGTCCGCTTGCTATTTCGGTTCTGAGGGTGAGACAAATCGCTGCAAGCTAAAATTCACGGACGCCGATGACTCGGTGCTTGTGCTTGTTGAGCAACAAAACCTGAGCGCTTATCAGACCGTGACTGTGTCGCTCGCCTTTGAACCGGGGACTTTTTTGATCTTGACCAGAGACCCGGCTGACTACCCACTCAATTGGTTGTTGATTCCATTATTTGCTGGGTTGCTGGCAAGCGCTGCATTTGCTCTGCGATACAACTTGAGAGTCTTGGCTGGCGCAAAGGGACGAAAGTCGATTGTGGCTGAATACCTTCCTCCTGAGGGGATAACACTTGAGATGGCAGCGCAACTGCTTGGGGCTGGCGGGGCCTTGCCGGTGGCCAAGCTGCTGGAACTTGCGGTTGCCGGAAAGATACATCTCAAAGAAATCCGTAAATCACGCTGGAGTGTTACAAGATCAGACATACAGCTCTCAGATGATGACGTAGTCGCGCTGAAGGCGCTGTTCGGGCAGCTGCCCGAAATTGGAGTCGAGCTTCAACTACCCAAGAGCAACAAGAGCTTGTCTGCGCGATTGGTCAAATATGGCAAGCAACTCAAAGTCAGCTTTCAGGAGACCTTCACAGTCAAGGTAGCGCTGGCTCCAAGGCTGCTATTTGTGATATCTTCTCTGGTGCTGAGCGCTTCAGGGCTGACCATCGCAATCATATCGCTCTCGAATAGATATGGAAATTGGATGGTGGTCACGGCCCTAGTTGGCTTCGCAGTCCTTGGCCCAGTGGGAGCCTTGCTTATGTCTAGAACTCCGCTCAATGCCCTCGGCGCACGGACAAGAGACCACCTGAAGGGCTTGAAGATATATATGAAGCTGGCCGAGCGTGACCGACTTGCCTATCTGCAGTCTCCATCGGGCGCTCTTCGAGTTGGGGAAGATGACTATCTAAAACTCCACGAAAGGCTGCTCCCATGGGCAATCCTCTTGGGGCTTGGTAAGGCATGGACGAAAGAGCTCAGCGAGCAGTACGGGGATGACCAACCGTTCTGGATTACCAGTATCAATAGCTCCCACTTCGCAGGAACGATGAAATCACTCTCATCCGGAACCACTGCATCATTTGGCTCCAGCACCTCGGGTGGTGCCGGTGGTGGCGGTGGTGCCGGTGGCGGTGGTGGCGGTGGCGGTGGCGGTGGCCGCTAGGCGCTAGGCCTTCCGGCATAGGGCCAGATTTCACCGTAGCGAACCGGAACTATTCGAACTGTTCTGGCTGGGTTCGGAGCTTCCAGCATCATGCCGTCGCCCAGGTAGATCGCCACGTGATACTTGTCGCCGGAGAAAGCTCGCTCTTTGCTCCACCAAATCAGGTCACCTCGCTGGATGTTTTGGAAGGGCACCAGCTTTTGCTTGCTTGCCATCACGTTGTATTGAGCAGTAGCCGAGTGCCAACCGATGTAAATACCGGCTGCAGCGTAGGCCTTCATTGTGATTCCAGAGCAGTCCCAAACGTTCGGTCCTGAACCTCCCAGAACATACCTTTCACCCAGCTGCTCAGAAGCAAACGCGATGGCAGTTTCAACCTCGGCCCAATTTGGGTCCCCAACACTGTAGAGCTCGGGTGCTGTGGGAGCAGACTTCACTAGGTTCTGCCTGCGCTCGGCCTCTAGGCCTTCAATTCTTTGGCGCTCAAGGTCTGCTGCGGTGTCCTTTAGGGTTGCCAACTGGCTCATCATGGTTGCCCGTTGGCGCTCAGATTCTTGAACTTTTGCGATAACGGCATCGGCAGCCGCCTCAGCCTCCTCAAGCAGCTGCTTGGCTTCTGCCTCGATGCCCACTAATTCAGCCTTTGCACTATCCAACTCCAAAGCTAGCGCCTGGGCCTGCGTTTGCTTTTCCAGCGCAGCCTCGTAGATGGCGCCGGTTCTTTGGGCCAACATATCCTGCATTGTCAGCTGGTAGAGCAGGTCTTCGGCATTTGCGGGATTGAAGAAAAGCTCCATTGTCATGTTGCCACTGGCCTGGTCCCTATACATTTTGCCGACAATCTGAGCCAGCTGGACCTTGGCATCTTCGGCCTGTTTCTCGGAAAGAAGCACCTTTGCCTCAAGCCCTTCAACCTTGGCCGCCATAAGCGCAACTTGTTCGGTGGCCTGGTTATAAGCTTCGTTTTTTTGAAGTGCAACTATCTCTAGAGCATCTGCTTCTTCTTGGAGGGTTTCTAGAATTCCCTCAATCCGTTCAACCATGTCTTTCTTGGTTTGGACGCTAGCTTTGGCCTTCGCGACTTCGGCAGCAGTTGGGTAATCCGGAACGGCATAGGCCGGCGACAGCAGCACTCCGGAAAACAAAATACCCGCTCCGGCTAGCGCTGCAATCAGCTTGTTACGACCCAGTTTCAAATTGCCTCCAAGCAACAATGGTAAATGCAAGCCTCAAGTAATAACTGAACGTTTGCTCAGTGTTGCGCAATAGCCCATTTGCCCAGTATTGTTATGCCTCGGTGCAATTGAAGTCGCCAACTTCACGGCCCCATCGTTTAGAGGCCTAGGACACCGCCCTTT
>DGPE01000062.1:0-1081 GCA_002390305.1 Micrococcales bacterium UBA4448
GTTGAAAACTTGTCCTGGAACCTGACATCCGCCAAAACCTTGTTCAGCACTCCGGTGTAGAGGGCGGTTGGCTCAAGCAGTTCCTCGCCGAGACTTCTACCAAATTCTGCAATCTGGTCTGAATACTTCCAGTTGTTATCGGCGACTATCTTTCTGACCAGCGAATAACCGTTGGAGTGCAGGCCGGATGAAGAAAGTCCCAGCACAACGTCTCCAACCTTCACTTTTTCAGCTGAGAGAATTTTAGATTTTTCAACCACACCAACGGCAGCACCGGCAACGTCGTATTCGTCCGGTTTTAGCAAGCCAGGATGCTCGGCTGTTTCGCCGCCCACTAGTGCAACATCAACCTGCTTGCAGGCCTTCGCGATGCCGCGCACGATGTCGGCAATCCGCTGCGGTTCAAGCTTTCCAGTTGCAATGTAGTCGGTCATAAACAAACTGCGAGCGCCGGTGACGATGATGTCATCAACAACCATGCCAACCAGGTCTTGACCGATGGTGTCGTGCTTATCCATTGCCTGCGCGATAGCGACCTTGGTTCCGACGCCATCGGTTGAGGTTGCAAGAATCGGATGGTCATAGCTTTTCAGCATGCTGGCATCGATCATGCCGGCAAAGCCCCCGAAGCCTCCCAGCACCAGATTGTTATGGGTTGCAGAGACCGCAGCTTTCATGAGCTCTACGGCGCGGTCACCGGCTTCAGTGTCAACGCCGGAGGCTGCGTAAGGATTTGTTGTCATTGGTGAAAGTGCCCCTCGACTTCAATTGTTGCGACGGGCCTTTCAAGTAGGTTCTTTCCCAATCGGTCTGCTGTTGGCAGTTCGATTGGGTAGCTTCCGGTGAAGCAAGCGGTGCAGAGTTTTTTCTCCGGCTGGTTGGTTGCTGCAACCATGCCCTCTTTGCTCAAATAACCAAGCGAATCGGCACCGATTGACTGCCTAACCTCTTCAACCCCCAGACCCGATGCAATCAACTCAGCCCGGGATGCAAAGTCAATACCGTAGAAACAGGGCCAGGTAATCGGCGGGCTTGAGATTCTGACGTGAACTTCGGCAGCGCCAGCCTCTTTCAACATCTT
>DGPE01000062.1:1097-5905 GCA_002390305.1 Micrococcales bacterium UBA4448
GCGCTTGCCCGCAATCACTTCGCGAAGCGGGTTTAGCTTAAGCCTGATGCCGAGCTGTCTGATTGTTTGTGAGGGCTGAATAAAGGTTCTGCCGACATAGGCATTTTTGACTAGCCCGTGACCAAATGGAATTCCAGATTTCTCGCTGTAGCCAATGGCTGCAGGTGTTCCAGACTCCGGGGTTGGAATTACCAGATCCGCTTCGACCGGATGCTCGACTGCAAGAGTTCTACCCATCTCAACCCGCGCCTCATAAACAACACGGCCACTGATGGCCGTATCGGGGCGAGCAAGATAAACATATTCAAATACACAACCCGCGCGCTTTTCTTCGGCGAACCTGGAAGAGCGAAGACCGTTTTCATCTATTGCAATCAGTTCGCCAGGCTCAACCTCGCGGACAAATGACGCACCCACAATATCCAACGCCGCGGATTCTGATGCGACCACCCAACCGCGCTCAAGCCTTCCAAGCACAAGCGGCCTAACACCCTGCGGGTCTCTAGCGGCGTAGAGGGTGCTCTCGTCCATAAACACCAGGCAGTAAGCGCCCTTGACCTTAGGAAGCAGCTCGATTGCCGTTTGTTCCAAAGTGCTATCCGGGTTACCGGTCAGCAGGGCGGTCAACACTGCGGTGTCGGTGGTATTGCCACCGCGAAGTTCGGATTCGTAGTTTGGGTAGCGCTCTAATAGCAACTCAAGAAGTTCGGCGGTGTTTGTCAGGTTGCCGTTATGGCCAAGTGCAACCGTGCCATAGGCAGTTTTGCCAAGTGTTGGCTGTGCATTTTTCCAATGCGAAGAACCGGTTGTTGAATACCTAGTGTGGCCAAGTGCGATGTGGCCAACCAATGATTCAAGTGCTGCCTCATTAAAAACCTGCGAAACAAGTCCCATGTCTTTATAGACCAAAATCTTTTCGCCGGTGGATGTTGCAATTCCAGCAGACTCTTGACCACGGTGCTGGAGTGCATAAAGACCGAAGTAACTGAGCTTTGCAACCTCTTCACCTGGAGCCCAAACTCCAAAGACGCCGCACTGATCCTGTGGACCCTGCTCACCGGGGAGAATGTCGTGGTTTAGCTTGCCGTCACCGCGCATTACTTATTGGTCCTACTTGCAGTTGCCTGCTTTGGTTTTCTAGAAGAAATCAAATCAACTGCAATCGCCATGGCAACACCGAGCCCGAGACCAAGGCTTCCAAGAGCAACCAGCAACAGGCCAAGCACGTTCTCATTGGATCTGGCCTCATCGGTAATGAAAAGATTCAGCACAAAAGCTGCAATTAGCCCAAGGGCAGCGCCAGTCAGAGTGAAAGCCAGCACCTTAGGAGCACGGCGAATTTCTACCTGTTCTGGTTTTTCTGATTTTTTGTCGGCCACAGCACCAATATAACCACCCCTAAAGGCCCGCAACCGGAAAAACAACAAAGGTAAGCTCAGCTTTTTCTCCGGAGAAGCTGCAACCGGGCTTTGTCATTGCTTCCTCGGGGGATAGTTCGCCCATGCATAAACCCAGAAAAACCTCCGGAGTCATTTCAACGACGTTTGGTGGTGTGCCCCGTCTGTGGTTCATGCCCTCGATGCACTGCACCGCACCAAAAGGCGGAACCCTAAGCTCCACGGTTCCCCCGCGGTGATCTGCTTCTATTTTCTGAAGCAGAAACCTGACCGCGGTTGGGAGCTGGGCAGGCAGGTCTTTGAGTGCAGCAGTACCTGCTTCCACAGTTATCTTTTTGCCGGCCATAGTAAGTGCAATTATCCACCGCACCGGCCAAGGTAGTTACCACAGCAAGCTTCACTTGAGTGGTCAAGCTTCCAAAAACGCTAAAGTTTTCTAGGTGAGAGTACTCGTTATAGGTTCAGGTGCCAGAGAGCACGCAATTATTAAGGCGCTAATTAGAACCGGCACTGAGCCAAGCGAAATAGTCTGCGCCCCGGGCAATGAATACATTGCCAAAGAGGTAGAGGTTAGAAACCTCGATGACATCACCAACAAACTTGAAGTGACCAGAATCGCCCTAGAAGAAGCGGTGGATCTGGCAATCATCGGACCCGAGGCACCGCTTGTTGCAGGAGTCGCAGACGCCCTCAGATCCCAAGGCCTGAAAGTCTTTGGCCCCGACCAACAAGCTGCTGCCCTTGAGGGCAGCAAGCAATTTGCCAAGGACGTCATGGCATCGGCTGATATCCCAACCGGCATGTCCAGAAGGTGTGACTCACTGGTGGAAGTTCAAGATGCAATGGATCAGTTCGGTGCTCCATTTGTTATTAAGGCAGACGGCCTTGCCGCCGGCAAGGGCGTCATTGTCACCTCGGACCAGCAAGAGGCTCTAGACCATGCTGAGCGGTTCTTGGAGCAAGGCGTTTTGGTAGAGGAGTTTTTGGCAGGTGAAGAGGTGAGCCTGTTCTTTCTTTCCGACGGCACAAACGTCATGCCACTCACCCCTGCCCAGGATTATAAGAGGGCCTTTGATAAAGACCTCGGTCCAAACACCGGTGGCATGGGTTCCTACTCTCCGCTGCCATGGCTTCCAGAGGGTTTCGTCGAGGAAGTAACAACTCGCATTGCTCAGCCGACAATTGATGAGCTTAAAAAGCGCGACAAAGAATTCGTGGGGCTGCTCTACTGCGGTCTAATAATCACTGAGCGCGGTATCCAAGTGATTGAGTTCAACGCTCGCTTTGGTGATCCGGAGACTCAAGTCGTTCTCCCGCGGCTCACCAGCAACCTGGCTGAGCTGCTTTTTGCGGCTGCCTCTGGCAAATTGGACGTTGCAGTCCCTGCTGAATTTACTGCTGAAGCCGCGATTGCTGTCGTGCTGGCATCTGAGGGCTACCCGGACACAGTTGCACCGGTGAGGAAAGTCACCGGCATAGACAGCGCCGAATCAATGGACCAGGTTCATGTTTGCAAGGCGGGCGATGTCGGCAGAGTGTTGTCGGTGGTTGCAGTTGGAGAGAACTTCCAAGAGGCAAGAGCACTTGCCTACGAAGGCATATCCAGAATCCACCTCGAGGGCTCTCACTACCGCAATGATATTGCCCTGAAGGTAGTCAGCTAAATGGAGATTCCAGGTTTCAAGCACGTTTACTCCGGCAAGGTTAGAGACCTATACAGAAGCGAAGATCAAGCCTTTGATCACCTGGTGCTCGTAGTCGCAAGTGACCGCATCAGCGCATTTGACACCGTTCACTCTCCTGAAATTCCAGGCAAGGGTGAAAACCTCACCAAGATGACCAATTTCTGGTTTCAAAAACTTGACATCCCAAATCACCTAAGCCATGAACTTGAAATTCCAGAGGTTGTTTCAAAACGAGCTGTCATGGCCAAGAAGCTGGACATGTTTCCTGTTGAGTGCGTAGTTAGGGGATATATTTCAGGATCCGGTTGGACTGAATACTTAGAAACCGGAGCAATCTGCGGTCAGGAACTTCCTGAAGGCTTGCAATTCGGGGACCGACTGCCCTACCCCATCTTCACACCGGCATTCAAAGCTGAACTTGGTGAAAAAGACGAAAACATCAGCTTTGCCAGAGTTGTCGAACTAGTCGGCAGCGACATTGCCGAGAGACTCCGCGACCTGAGTCTTCAAATCTTCATCACAGCCAGCCAGCTTGCCAGTAAAGCTGGGTTAGTTTTAGCCGACACCAAGTTTGAATTTGGTAATGACCCAAGAACCAACATCCTTACCCTTGGCGATGAGGTCCTAACACCTGACAGCTCAAGATACTGGGATCAGGCTCTCTGGGAGCAGGGTGTTCGGGACCAGAGCTTTGATAAGCAGGGTGTTCGGAACTGGCTCTTAGAAAACTGGGACCAGAAATCAACACCGCCGCGATTGCCAGATGGCATCGTTACTGGAACGGCCGCCAAGTATGAAGAGCTTTATCAGCGACTAATTTCCATCTGAGTTAGACTAAGAACTCACCAGCGGCTGCAATGAAGTGCCGCAACAAATTTTGTCCGGCAACCAAAGAAGCCAAAACCTTGAATCTTTTAAAACAAAAACTAAGCGTGCTCATTTCAGGTACCGACCCGAGATACCGACCGCGTCCAACCGTTAGGGAAGCGCTTAGAAGCCCGAAGCTATTGCTTCGGGAGTCTCTCGCTGGTCTCGTTGTCGCGCTGGCTCTTATTCCAGAGGCGATCTCGTTCAGCATCTTGGCTGGCGTTGACCCAAGGGTTGGTCTGTTCTCAAGCTTTGTGATGGCAATTACCACTTCAATCCTTGGTGGCAGACCTGCAATGATCTCGGCAGCTACCGGAGCCGTTGCGCTGGTTATTGCTCCGGTTGCCAGAGATTACGGCCTTGACTACTTTCTTGCCACGGTAATCCTTGCCGGCGCATTCCAGCTGATCCTGGGTGGTTTGGGAGCCGCGAAGTTGATGCGCTTTATCCCGCGCAGCGTGATGCTCGGGTTTGTGAACGCTCTTGCCATTTTGATTTTTATGGCTCAACTCCCTCACCTAATCGGCGTTCCGTTTGCCGTCTATTGGCTGGTTGGCCTCGGTCTCATAGTGATGATCGTGATGCCAAGGTTCACCAAAGTCATCCCGGCACCTCTGGTTGCAATCGTGCTTGTCAGCGCAATGGTTGTCGTGATGGCAATCTCGGTTCCACGGGTTGGTGATGAGGGCGAACTTCCTGAATCACTGCCAGAACTATTGATTCCAAACGTTCCGCTAACGCTGGAGACCTTCAACATCATTGCGCCATTTGCTCTGGCGATGGCGCTGGTCGGACTCCTGGAGTCGCTGATGACCGCAAAGCTCGTTGATGAAATAACAGACACCCACAGCCAAAAGAC